>USOF01000241.1 GCA_900556285.1 uncultured Collinsella sp.
GATGTGTATAAGAGACAGACTTTGCACAAGAAGCCCGCGCCGCCCAGGCAGCCGGCTGCGACCTTATCATTATCGAGACCATGACGGACCTGGCAGAGATCAAGGCAGCGGTGCTCGCCGCAAAGGAGAACTGCGATCTGCCCATTTTCGCCACCATGACCTTCGAGGCGGACGGCCGCACGTTCCTGGGCACTTCGCCGGACATCGCCGCCATCACCCTCGATGCCCTGGGCGCGGACGTAGTGGGCATCAACTGCTCGCTGGGCCCAGCGGAGCTTCGCCCCTTCGCCCGGGCGATGCTCGCCGTCACGGCCAAACCCGTTATGGTCCAGGCAAACGCCGGCCTGCCCCACGTGGAAGACGGCTGCACCGTTTTCGATATCGATCCGCAATCCTATGCGGATGCCGTGGCAAACATGGTTGAGGACGGCGTCGGCATCGTAGGCGGCTGCTGCGGAACCAATCCGGACTACATCCGCCTGCTCGCCGACATCATCGCCGACCGCGCTCCGCAGCAGCGCCCCGCCCCCACGTCGTTTACGGTCACGGGCGCCCAGCGCCTGGTAGAACTGCCGCAAGACAGCCGCCGCGTCGCCGTCATCGGCGAGCGCATCAACCCTACCGGCAAAAAACGCCTGCAAGCGGCCCTGCGCGAAGACAACCTGGATTACGTTGTTGGCCAGGGCATCAGCCAGCAGGAGCAGGGCGCCGACGTACTCGACGTCAACGTTGGCCTACCCGGCATCGATGAGCCCCGCATGATTGCACGAGCCGTAGAGGCCTTGCAGGGCGCCACGCTGCTGCCCCTGCAGATCGACTCCACCAACGCAGACGCCATCGAGGCCGGCGTGCGCGCATACGCGGGCAAGCCCATCATCAACTCCGTCAACGGCAAGCAAGAAGTGCTCGACGCCGTGTTGCCCATCGCCGCCCATTACGGCTGCAACGTCATCGGCCTTACGTTGGACGAAGACGGCATCCCCGCAACCGCAAGCGAGCGCGTGGCCATCGCCCGTCGAATCATCGACGAAGCCGCCCGCTACGGCATTGGCCGCGAGCGCATCCTCATCGACTGCCTGGTCATGACCGCCTCGACCAATCAACGCCAGGCCGAACAGATTCTGCGCGCCATGTCCCTGTGCAAGGAACGCCTGGGCGTCAAGTGCGCGCTCGGCGTGTCGAACATCAGCTTTGGCCTGCCTGCCCGCCCGCTGCTGGGCTCGGTCTTTTTGGCCGCCGCCTTTGGCGCGGGCCTCGATGCCCCCATCATGAACCCGGGCTCCAAGCGCTTTATGGATACCGTCTACAGCTATCGCGTCCTGAGCGTTGAGGACGAGGGCTCGACCGGATACATCGAACGCTACGCCGGCTGGACCGATCCGTACAAGATCGCCGCGAACCCGGCGGCGGCTCAGGCAGTATCGACCGACACCGCGCCCGCTGCTGGCACCGCCGGCACTGACAGCAACGACGACCCGATTCGTCGCATGGTCGTCTCGGGCCGTAAAGGCGAGATTGCGGCCGAGACCGAGCGTCTGCTGGCAGACCACGACGCCATGGACCTCATCAACAATCACTTTATCCCCGCCCTCGATGAGGTCGGAGTCCTCTTTGACCAGGGCAAGTTCTTCTTGCCGCAGCTTATGGCCTCGGCCGAGGCCGCGCGCGTGGGTTTTGACACCATCAAGCGCCTGATGCCCGCCGGCGAGATTGCCGACAAGGGCAAGATCTGCGTGGCCACCGTCAAGGGCGACATCCACGACATCGGTAAGAACATCGTCAAGATGCTGCTCGATAACTACGGCTACACCGTCTTTGATCTGGGTCGCGACGTCGACCCGCAGGAGGTGCTCAAGACCGTCAAGGAACGCGACATTAAGCTCGTCGGCCTCTCGGCGCTTATGACTACCACGGTCGTCGCCATGGAGGAGACCATCAAGCTGCTTCATGCCGAGGTGCCAGGCGTCAAGATCATCGTAGGCGGTGCCGTGCTCACCCCCGAATACGCCAAGCAGATCGGCGCTGACTACTACGCCAAGGACGCCGCCGAAAGCGCGCGCATCGCCGAAGAGGTCTTTGGACAGTAACACAACGGAAACAACCGAGCACCAAAACGTGCCGCACGCGCCACGAGACGCGTGCGGCACGTTAGAATAGACAAGACTATGCTCGTTTTGGCAGATAGGAGTGCAAGGATGGCGATCACGCCCGCAGAAATCGCGGAAACCCGCGGCATGGTTGAGGAGCAGAACCTCGACATCAGGACCATCACCATGGGTGTTTCGCTCATGGGTTGCGGTGACGAGAACCTCGACCGCATGTGCACGAAGATCTACGACCACGTGACGCACACGGCTGAGCACCTGGTCGAGACCGCCGAGAACCTCGAGCGCGAGTACGGTATCCCCATCGTCAACAAGCGCGTTTCTGTCACCCCGGTGGCACAGATCGCCGCGTGCTGCAAGGATGAGGACCTCACCCCCATCGCGCATGCCCTCGACCGCGCGGCCGAGACGCTCGGCATCGATTACCTGGGCGGTTTCTCCGCACTCGTCCAGAAGGGCATCGGCGACGCCGACCGCCGCGTCATCCAGTCCATCCCCCAGGCGCTTGCCACCACCAGCCGCGTCTGCTCCAGCGTCAACGTCGCCACGACCAAGGCCGGCATCAACATGGACGCCGTGCGCCTCATGGGCCAGGCCATCAAACAGACCGCGGAGCTCACGAAGGACCGGGACGGGCTTGGCTGCGCGAAGCTCGTCGTGTTCTGCAACGCGGTGGAGGATAACCCGTTCATGGCGGG
>USOF01000242.1 GCA_900556285.1 uncultured Collinsella sp.
AGATCTACACGCGTAAGATCGTCGGCAGCGTCAGATGTGTATAAGAGACAGGCAACGGAGAGTTCCTCGCCCTGGGTCAGCTCAACATCGGAAACGATGTAGAACTCGGCCAGGTCGACGGCCTTATCACCGGTCAGCAGCGCGTACATCTCGGCGGGAACGACCGCCTTGACGCGGACCTGCTGGCTCTTGGTGAAGGTACCGGCGGAGCGGGCATCCTCAAGGGCCTTGGTCACGGCGCTACGGAGCTCGAGTGAAGCCTCGAGCACGCCCTCAAACTCATTGGCCTCGTCGAACGTGATGGGCGACTTGTACCAATCGAGCAGCGCGGCGTACTTCTGGTGATCGACGCAGCCGGCGGGCGCATAGGCCATGGCCTCGTCAACCGTGTAGGACAGGATCGGCTGAAGGTCGCGCATGAGCATCGAGAAGAGCTCGGCCAGCACGGTCTGGGCGCTGCGGCGCTCGAGCGAGCCGGGCTTCTCACAGTACAGACGGTCCTTCAGGGCGTCGAGATACACGTTGGAGAGCTCGGTAACCACGAAGTCGTAGAGCGCACGGTAAGCGCGCGGGAACTCGTAGCAAGAGTAAGCGTCGTCGACCTCGGCCTGGACCTGGGTCAGACGGGCAACCATGAGCTTGTCGAGCGGCAACAGATCGGCAAAGGCGACGCCGTCGGTCTCGGGCTCAAACTGGCCCTCGAGCTCGGAGAGCAGGAAGCGCAGCGTGTTGCGGAAACGACGGTAGGCATCGGACGTACGAGCGAGGATCTCGTGGTCGATGGAAACGTCGGAGCTGGTATCGACAGATGCAACCCACAGACGGATGATGTCGGCACCCATCTCGTCACAGACCTTGTTGGGGTCGATGACGTTACCGAGCGACTTGGACATCTTGCGGCCCTGGCCGTCGAGCGTGAAGCCCTGCGAGACGACCGCCTTATACGGAGCGTGGCCGTTGGCGCCCACCGAGGTGAGCAGCGAGCTCTGGAACCAACCGCGGTGCTGGTCGGAGCCCTCGAGGTACACATCCGCCGGATACTCCAGCTCGGGACGGTACTCGCAGACGGCCTTCCAAGAGACGCCGGAATCCCACCACACGTCGAGGATGTCCTTATCGGCCTTGAGGTGATGGCCGCCGCACTTGGGGCAGACGCAGGCATCGCCCAGGTAGCTCTCGGGAGCGTCGGTGAACCAGGCGTCAGAGCCCTTCTCGTGGAAGAGCTTGATGACGGCGTCGAGCGTAGCGTCGTTCATGACCTTCTCGCCGCAGTCGGCGCAGGTGTAGCTGGGGATAGGCACGCCCCAGTTGCGCTGGCGGCTGATGCACCAGTCGGGACGCTGCTCGACCATGGCGCCGATGCGGTTGGCGGCATGGGCCGGATACCACTTGACGTTCTCGCGGACCTCCTTGCCAGCCTGCTCGCGCAGACCCGTCTTGTCCATCGAGACGAACCACTGGTCGGTAGCACGGAAGAGCACCGGGTGCTTGCAGCGCCAGCAGTGCGGATAGCTGTGCGTGATCTTCTTCTCGAGAACCAGGGTGCCGCGCTCGCGCAGGAACTCAATGATGTGCGGATTGGCCTCATCGGTATCCATGCCGCTGAAGGGGCCACCGGTGCCAAATTCCTCGCCAGTGTAGAACTTGCCGTCGTCATCGACCGGCATGCAGATGTCGGTGATACCCTCCTTGAGGCAGGCGAAGTAGTCGTCGACGCCGTGGCCGGGCGAGTTGTGGACGATACCGGTACCGTCATCGACACCGACGTAATCGGCCAGCAGCGCCACGCCCTCAACACCGTCAAAGATCGGCTGCTTGTAGTGGATGTGGTGGAAGGTCTCGGCGGGAACCACGTAGGGCTTGCCGTCGACCATTACCGGGGTGTACTCCCAGCCAAACTCCTCGCAGCACTTGGGAGCCAGGTCCTCAAGCATGACCTCGGCACGGCCATCGTGCTCAACGGCGACATAGGCGGCGCCGGGCTTAAGGGAAACGGCCTGGTCGGAGGGGATGGTCCACGGCGTGGTCGTCCAAATGATAAAGTCAACCGGGCCGTCGAAGTTCTCGAGGCCGGCGGGCTTGGAGGTCATCTCAAAGCGCACGAAGATGGACGGGCTCGTCTCATCGGAGTACTCGATCTCAGCCTCGGCCAGCGCGGTGTGGCAGTGCTTGCACCAGTGAACCGGCTTGTGGCCGCGATAAATCATGCCCTTATCGAACATGGCCTTGAAGACCTCGATGTCGGCGGCATCGTGCTGGTGATAGAGCGTCAGATAGGGGTTGTCCCAGTCGCCGAGCACGCCCAGACGGCGGAAGCCGGCCTTCTGAAGCTCGATGTTCTCGACAGCGAACTCGTTGCAGAGCTCACGGATCTTGGCCGTGGGGGTCTGGTTGAACTTCTCGGTGCCGAGCTTCTCCTCGACCTTATGCTCGATCGGCTGACCATGGCAGTCCCAACCGGGGACATAGGGAACCTCATAGCCCTGCATCATCCAGTAGCGGTTGATCATGTCCTTGGAGATCTTGTTCATGGCATGGCCGATGTGGATCGGACCGTTGGCGTACGGAGGACCGTCGTGCAGCACGAACTTCTTGTGACCCTCGTTCTTCTTCAGAACCTGCTCGTAGACCTTGTTGTCCTGCCAGTCCTTGAGTCGCTTGGGCTCGGACTTGGAAAGACCGGCACGCATGGGAAATCCGGTTTTGGGCAGATTCATCGTCTGCTTGTACTCGTTTGCCACGGTACCCCTTTCCTGTCTCTTATACACATCTCCGAGCCCACGAGACTCCTGAGCATCTCG
>USOF01000243.1 GCA_900556285.1 uncultured Collinsella sp.
GCAAGACCGGACCTGGCTCGCTTACGCCCTCGGCGCCGCCGTGTTCGCGGCGCTCACGTCCATCCTTGCCAAGGTTGGCATCGAAGGCGTCGAGTCAAACCCGGCCACGGCAATCCGCACCTGCGTGGTACTGGTTATGGCATGGGCGATCGTGGCAGCCAAGGGAAAACTGGATCAGGTCGCGCACGCTGACCGGCGCGAACTCACATTTCTCGCAACATCGGGCATCGCGACCGGAGCATCGTGGCTGCTCTATTACTACGCCATCGCCACAGGCCAGGTGAGCGTCGTGGTGCAGATCGACAAACTATCGATTGTCGTATCGGTACTATTTGCGCGCCTGGCATTCAACGAAAAACTCTCACGGCGCAGCGCCATCGGTCTCGCCCTCATCGTACTGGGCACCGCCGCGCTCGCAGTTTGGAAGTAGCGCGGCCAGCAGCTACATCCTCACACCTGGCTTAGGATGCCTGTACTGACCGTGGGATGCTGTGCGCTTACCGTGCGAGATGGCAAATTTGGGACAACAGTGCAGGCAACGAAGGCAGGCTGCGCACTCCGGCTTTGTCCAGACGGGAAGGCCGTCGCGCATCTCAATCGCCGCCATGGGGCAGCGCTTGGCACACAGGCCGCAGCCGATGCAGCGATCGGCATCGACGGCAAACTTGCTCGTCTGTTGCATGCGCGGCAGCCCAATTGCGTGATACGCGCACGATGCAAACAAAGGCACGCGATGGCGCATCATGTTGCCCGTGCGGCGTGCCCGCACCGCCTCGATCACGGCATCAATCTGCGCCTCGGCAGCTCTATTGATACCCTCAACCTTTTGAGGGTCAGACAGGTCGAAAACAGGCGTCCAGGTATCGGGCATCTTGACGCTCATCGCCGCATCTAACTCGAGCCCACGCTCGTGTAGCAGATCGCGGGCAAACTTGGCCGATTGGCCGGTCGTCGAACCGTACGTCGAAACATAGAACGTATAGGGGCGCTCGCCGCCCTTTGTACTTGCAACAATCGACAGGTCGGCAGTCTTCAAAAACTCGATCATCGGTGTCGGCAGACCCCAGGCATACACCGGAGCAACAAATCCCAGTTGGCGGGGACCTTCCGCCAAGGCAAGGCGAAAGGCCTCGGCATCAAAACGCTCAATCGACATAACCCTGTCGTCCGTCGCCGCCGCAATGCGACGCGCCACATGCTCGCTGTTCCCTGTCGCGCTAAAGTACAGGATCATCTCGTGCCCCTCTGGAGTTGACTCGCGATTAACCGTGCTACTTGCGCAGCGGCTTGGGCAGCGGAATGCCGGCGGCGATAACGGCGGCGATGATCATGCAGACGATACCCTTGAGTGGGAAGCACATGAGCAGCAGGCCCACGACCATGACCGGCTGACGCATGACCGCACCCATCGTCGATGCCGTGCAGACGGCGACGCAAAAGACCGGATCGGCGCCGGTGAGGATGGCAAGGCCGTAGCCCAGGCTTACGCCCGAGAAGATAACGGGGAAGAAGTGGCCGCCGCGCCAGCCCAGGTTGATGAGGGCGGGCGTCAGCATGGCCTTAACAAGACCGGTCGCGATAAGCACGCCAGCGGGAATGGTCAGATAGGTTTCCATGAGCACGTCGGCCTGGGTCTCGCCGGCAAACATGGTGTAGGGCAGGACCGTGCCGCAGATGGCGAGCGCCAGACCGGCCAGCATGGCCTTGACGACAGGACGCTCCCCTATGGCATGGGCAAGCGCTTCGCTCGCGTGCTCAGAGACAAAGTACAGCCAGCCGCAGATTGTTCCGATCAACGACAGAGGGACGAGCCAGGTAAGCTCCAAGTTGCCCACCACGGCAGCCTCGAACCTGGGCATGCCCATGCGCCGCCCATGAGCTGGCCGAGCAGCAGGTAGGTGCCCAGGCCGCCGGCAATCGCAATGCCGTAGACCACCGTCTTTTGCGCCTTGGGCAGCTTGATCGTGATCTCGTCGGACGCAGAGCCCTCGTCGCCGTCGGCGCTACCGGCGAGCGGTGCCACAAAGCCAAAGACGGGCGCGGTAAAGAGCGCCGTCAGCGCGGCCTGGGTGCCCAACAGCGTGAGCTCCCTAAACTCGGCGCCAAAGCGGCGCATGCGGTCGCCAACCCAGCTGCACAGACCCGCGATAACGCCGGTCAGGCCGGCCTCCGGTCCAATACTTCCGCCAAACAGCAGCGGCAGCAATGCCGCGAGCGAAAGCTTGCCCAGATTGTCGTACGGGTAGCGACCGTCTTGCTTAACCTTAGCCATCACCTGGTTGAGGTCATCGGTCTTGGTGCCTGTCATCTTTTCGTACAGACCGATTAACAGGCCGCCCAGCAGGCAGACAAAAAACGGGTACGGCAAAAAGCCAAACGGGCCGCTGGCAAGCTCGGGCGAAGCGACGCCCAGCGCGTGCGGAATCTCGGTCCATAGATAGTCGATGCCGTGCTCCATCGCAAAAAAGAACAGCCAGACCGCGGCACCTTCGAACGCACCGGTCACGGCAACGCTAAGTAAAAACAGCGCGCGGTTTTTGGGTTTGGCAAGGTTATCCATCGGGTCCTCCCGCGGTCAAAGTCGACATAGTTACGTTTTATTGTAGAGCGAGCGTTGCCCGAACGAGTCAACCGTCTGCGCCGCGAACGGCACCATTGGGAGCCATAGTGGGGCAAGCTCAAGACTTATCCGTTGATAATCGAGGCAATCTCGCACAAATCGTCGGCAAAGTAGATACCTTGCTGGCGCTGCGGGCTCGATAGGCCCTTATCAATCATGTGCCCGAGCAGCGCCAGCA
>USOF01000244.1 GCA_900556285.1 uncultured Collinsella sp.
CCGCCTGTCCACCGTCCGCGACGCCGACGCGATCATGGTCCTCGAGCACGGCCGCATCATCGAACGCGGTACTCACGAGGAACTCCTGGCCCAGCACGGCGAGTACTGGCAGCTGGCGCACGGCTTAAAGGAGCTGGATTAACCCATCCGAGCACGGTGTTTTGGCCCTCCGTGCTCCTCACCCCGCCTCAAACCGTCCCAACATTCGACGTTTTTTGCCGATATCAGGAAAAGCATCGAATGTTGAGACGGTTTTTCTGTCATCCGATCGGGTGGAATCGCTAACTTGCATGCGAAGGTGTGCGAATCCGCGAGCAGGGGAATAAGGTTGGTTATCCGACTCCATTGGAGGGCTCATGGACCTGCCGATCGTCCTGTCCCATAAGACTGCCTGGCTGTACCACAACGTGGCGCGCCCGTTCGAGCCGCTCTCGCGAGCAAGCAGTCTATACGATGAGGACTCGCTTGCTAACGAGGCGGAGCCGACTGCGGGCCTGTCCAAATTGGGACTCGATGCCAAGGGGCTGAGGGCTTCAACGGCAGTTGGGATCGTTGCCGATTATCTGGTCTCGCTTGGTATTCCACGAGAAGAGCTCGATCATATCGATACGCTCGTCAACTTCGATTTTGAGCGCTCGACGCCGGCTGGATTTAGGTGCCACGTGTTTGGAGCGCCGGTACCTCCAAGCCATCTTATCGAGGTGGCAGAGGGCCTTCTAGTGGTTGATGAGGTCATGTGCTTTGTCCAAGCGGGTTCGTGGATGAGCGAGCCCGAGCAGCTGGAATATGGGTATGAAATCTGCGCCCGATACCATTTGAATCATCTGTCGACAGGCGATTATATCGAGATGGGGCAGAGGTATACCGTTGCCGACTTGATTGCTTATTGCAATGAGAACCGATCTCGTCAGGGGGCTATACGCGCGGCCGCCGTGCTCAAGCGGGTGCACGATGGCGCGCGATCGCCCATGGAGACGGCCACCGCAATCATGGTCGTAGCAAAACGTTCCCAGGGAGGGCTGGGATACGCCAAGGTTGAGCTCAGCCATCGGGTCGATGTTCCCAACGAATTCAAGTATCTCGCAAAGGCCGGGTATTTCGAGATCGACGTATATGCGCCTGCGAGCGGTACGGGGATTGAATACAACGGCTCTGACCATCTTGATAAACAGCGCAGCGCGTCGGATGCGGAGCGTATGACCGTGCTGAGCGCGCTGGGCTTTAGGATGATCGTCCTCACCGGGACTCAGTTTGCCCATCAACTGCAATTGCATCGGGCAATGAATGCCATCGCGCTCGCTATGGGCCTTAAGTGCGACCGAAGCGAAGCGTTCCAGAAACGTCAGAACGACCTACGAGAATTCGTGATTCGGCACTGGGACGGCGGCCTTTAGGGACGTTCCGGTCCTTCTGCGGGGTGCCGTGGGCAGGCAAAGCATCACAACATTCGACGTTTTTTGCCAAAAACGGAAAAAGCATCGATTGTTGTGATGGTCTGTGTGTTGAGGATGGGCTCGGAAGGTCCGTTTTGTTCGAGGCGACCTGTCCTGTCGTACGGGTGTCGGCATGATTCTCTCGTGCGGTATTATGTTTCCCGAAGAATAAATCGCTGCACGAGGGGAGGGTTGCGTGGACGGGCGCGTGCAACATGACGGCTTTGGCCGCGATATCAACTACCTGCGCATTGCCGTTACCGACAAGTGCAATTTCCGCTGTATTTACTGTATGCCGGCCGATGGCGTGGTGCCCCGCGCGCACGACGAGCTGCTCAGTGCCGAGGAAATCGCCCGCTTTGTGCGCTTGGTAGCGGGGGAGGGCATTCGCCGCGTGCGCCTGACGGGTGGCGAGCCGCTGGTCAGCCGCCGCATCATCCCGCTCATTCGCGACATCCGCGCGATTCCGCAGATCAAGGACATCTCACTTACCACCAATGGTGCCCTGCTGCCCAAGCTGGCACCGCAGCTCAAAGATGCCGGGCTTAACCGCGTCAACATCTCCCTCGATACGCTCGACCCCTTGCTGTTTGGAAAGATCACGCGTCTAGGTCGACTCGAGCAGACCATGGCTGGCATCGACGCGGCGCTGGCTTGGGGCTTTGAGCCCGTTAAGGTCAACTGCGTTGTAGTGCGTCGACTCAACCAGGATGTGGCGGCCCTCGCGCGGCTCACGCTCGACCGCCCCATCCATCTGCGCTTTATCGAATATATGCCCATCGGAGACGAGCACACGAGCTCGCATTGCGCCGTGGATCCGCATGCGCCCGCGCTCAATCCCGAGCTGTGGGACGCGAGCGATACCGTGCCGAGCGACGAGCTGCGGGCGCGCATCAATGCCGGGGCCACCGCGGCGGGACTGGGCGAGCTTGAGCCGCTCGACATCAACGACGCTCCTGCCGGCGCGGGCCCCGCGCGCTACTGGCACTTTCCGGGCGCGGCGGGAACGGTCGGCTTTATCAGCGCCATGTCCAACCATTTTTGTGCGAATTGCAACCGCCTGCGCCTGACGGCCGATGGCAACGTGCGTCCGTGCCTGTTCAGCGATGCCGAGTATTCGGTGCGCGACGCCCTGCGCCGTGGTGATGATATGCAGGTACTTTCGATTTGGCGCGATGCCGTGGCCCACAAACCGCAGGAACACGCGATAATTGAGGGCACGCAACGATTTATGTCCCAAATCGGAGGATGATCATATGGCCAAGAGCAGGTACGCCGACGCCACCAAGGCCGCTCGTAGGGCCGCGATGTCTGCCCACAAAGACACGGCTGCGGCGAATGCTGGCGATACAGTCGCGGC
>USOF01000245.1 GCA_900556285.1 uncultured Collinsella sp.
ACGAGATGCTCAGGAGTCTCGTGGGCTCGGAGATGTGTATAAGAGACAGCAGTCAAGGAGTACCAGGACGCCCTTGCCCGCGGCGCTCGACCGGGCGAGACGGAGTAGGTCCCACCGTCCCCGGTGCTGAGCGCCCACATATCATCCCGTGCTCAAACATTCTCGCTTTGCTGCGAAACTGCGCGGGGGACGATATGTGTGGGCCCCACCCCAGGGACTGCGTTTACGTGCTCGTCTCGCCCGGGTGCCGTTGGGCCAGGGAGGGGCGTCTTCGCTGATATTTGGTTTGTTGAGAGAGCTGCTTTTATTGCGGCTCTTTCTTTGGTTTTGGGTATATTTGTTCATGTTGAACTGTTTTTGCGGATGGGCTGGGGACTGGCTTTCCGCTGTTATTTGTAGCCGTCTCGGCTCTTGTTGAGGGGAGACATTCATTATGCGTATTGTGTTTATGGGTACGCCGGATTTTGCTGTACCTTCGTTGACTTCGCTTGTTGAGGCTGGGAATGAGATCGCGCTTGTTATTACTCGTCCCGATGCTGTTCGTGGGCGTGGTAAGAAGCTTGAGCCTTCTCCTGTTAAGGCCAAGGCGCTTGAGCTGGGGTTGCCGGTTGTTGAGGCTAATCGCATGACGCCGGAGGTTGTTGAGGCGCTCCGGGCTGCGCAGGCTGATATTTTCTGTGTTGCTGCGTACGGCTGCATTTTGCCTGATGAGGTGCTGCATATGGCGCCGCTTGGTATTGTGAATGTTCATGCTTCGCTGCTGCCTCGTTGGCGTGGGGCTGCTCCTATCCAGCGTGCCATTCTTGCTGGTGATGAGATTGCTGGCGTTTCTATTATGCGCATTGGGCATGGCGTGGATACCGGCGCCTATTGTGCGCAGGCCTCGACCTCGGTTGCCGGTAAGCATGCCGAGGCGCTGACTATGGAGCTCGCTGAGCTCGGCGGCAAACTGCTTGCCGATACGCTTCCTTCTCTTGCCGATGGCACCGCCGTGTGGACTGAGCAGGATGAGTCGCTCGTCACGCATGCTGCCAAGATTTCCAAGCAGGAGATGCGTCTTGATCCGCAGATGGCGGCGCTCGACTGTGTGCGTCATGTGCTTGCTTCGTCCGATACCGCGCCTGCTCGTTGCGTGATTGCCGGCAAGACCGTGCGTGTGCTCGATGCTGCGGCGGCTGATGTGTCGCTTGGCGAGGGTCAGGTTCTCGTTCAGGCTAAGCGTGTTTACCTTGGCCTTTCCGATGGCTCGGTTGAGTTGCTCGAGGTTAAGCCTGATGGCAAGCGTGCTATGGCCGCTTCTGCTTGGGCTGCTGGCCTGCAGGGTGCCGATCTTTCGTGGGGTGTTTTGTCATGAGCAAGCTGTCTCCCGCGCGCAAGCTTGCGCTCGATGTGCTGATGGAGGCCGATCGCCGCGGCATGTATGCACGCGACGTGCTGTCCTCTCGCGCATCGGCCAAGGCTATTGACCAGCGCGATTCCGCTTTTGCCGCCCGCTTGGCGCTGGGTGTTGCCGCCACGCAGGGTATTTTGGACGAGCTGCTCGATCAGTTTCTCGATAAGCCTAAAAAGGTTGCGCCGCGTGTTCGCATGGCGCTTCGTATCTCGGCGTTCGAGATGCTCTATCTGCATACGCCGGGCCGCATTGCCGTTAGTCAGGGAGTTGAGCTCGTTCGCAGTGGTGCTAAGTCTGCTGCGGGCCTGGCAAACGCGGTGCTGCACAAGGTTGCGGACAACGTTGAGGACTTTGCCACGGCATCCGACGTGGATGAGTCCGAGCGCCGTTTGGTTCGTCTGTCGCGCCTGATGGGTCTACCTCGCTGGCTATGCGCTCGCATTGCACGAGAACGCCTTTGCAACCAAACCTGATCCGTACCTATCGCAGCTTGTGGCGCCTGTGTTCCCTGGCTGTCATGCTCCGGTCGATGCTCAGGTTACGGTTGCCTCGGGCGTATTTGAGCGTGCTGCTGCCGTGGCCTCGGACCTTAACGCCCAGCTTATCGCCACAGCTGCCACGCGCCCTGGTAGCTGCCTTGAGATTGGTGCCGGCCGTGGCACCAAGACCTATGTGATGATGTGCCAGGCCAAGCGTACGGGCTATGAGCGTCAGCATACGGCGCTCGATCTGCATGATCGCAAGTGCGATCTGAATCTCGCTCGCCTGCATAAGGCTGGTATTCAGGGCGTTCGTACGGTTTCGGGTGATGCTTGCGAGCTTGATGAGGTGCTCACATCGTTCGATGCCATGCTTGGCGAGCCGGTTAAGTTCGACACGGTCTTTATCGATGCGCCGTGCTCTGGCACCGGCACCATGCGCCGTCATCCCGAGATCCCGTGGCGCCTGACCGAAAAGGATGTGACGGTTGAGCTGCCCAAGCTGCAGCTCACGATGCTCAAAGAGGCTGCTGCGCGCGTGGCTGCCGGCGGCGAGCTCATCTATGCGACGTGCTCGGTTTTCGACGAGGAGAACACGCAGGTCGTGGAAGCGTTCCTGAGCTCTCCCGAGGGTGCCGGCATTAGCGTGGCACCGCTTTCCGAGGTGCAGATTCTTCAATTGCCTGAGTTCGCCCAGGCCAAGAAGCTCGTCTCCGTACGCCAAAACGTTCGAGGCCTCTTCCAAAGCGTGCCGGTAAACGCCGACTCCTACGACGGCCACTTCTGCGCCCGCCTGGTCCACAAGTAGCTACTAAGTTGCGGTGAAATAGGGATTGAATGGGGGTGCGGACAGAAAGTTGGACCGTGAAGCGGTCCGGACTGGAGGTTCGCAT
>USOF01000246.1 GCA_900556285.1 uncultured Collinsella sp.
AGGGGCTGACGGGGCTCAAGAAGTCCTTTGCCATCATGCCCTATTCCAGGGTCCAGTTCTTCACCATCCAGACCCCCGGCTTTGCCGAGCTGGTGTCGGATTCCGAGCTGTATCTGATGTTCTCCAACGGCTTCACCGCGAAATTCGAGTTCCGCGGCAGCGTCGACATCGGCGCGACGGCCCGTGGTCTCGGCCAGACGGTCGCACAGCGCGTCCTTGGCGCGCAGGGCCGAGAAGCGCGTGTTGCGCAGCTGCTCGGTCACGCCGCGGGCGGTGATGGCAATGGTGGCGCCGGGGCGGACGATGTTCTCCCAGGCGATGTCGTAAACGCTATCGTACAGCTCATCGGCATCCTGCGCCTCAAAGCGCCCGAGCACCGCAAACACGCGGCTCGCTAGGCGCGACCACAGACAGGCGCGGTAGCCTTCTTCGAGCTCGCCCTCAAACGTGGCGCGGCCCTTCAGCCGGCGAACATGCGAAAGCCCGAGGCGTTTAAGCTCATCGGCGAGTGCGGACTCAAAGCCTTCGGGGCAGCTTGCGTAAAATTCCATGGGTGACCTCTCTGGTTGCGTCGCTCCATTATATGATGGATGCTTCGTTTGCCCTTATCCTCGAAAGGAACCCATATGATTGATGCGTGTCCCGAACCCGCTGTGCTCTTTTTTGACGTGGACGGCACGCTGACGTCGTTCGATCCCGACAACATGACCGACAAGGACTTTTCGGCGGTTCGCCCCTCGCAGGCGGTCGTCGAGGCGTTTCATCGTCTGCGCGACGCGGGACACAAGGCGTTTATCTGCACGGGTCGCCCCCTGTGGCTCATCGCCGATAGCTTGCGTGCGCTCGACCCCGCGGGTGTCGTTGCCATGGCGGGAGCGACGCTCGAGGTCGAGGGCCGCGTGGTGCATGAGGACTGCTTTGACGAGGACGTTATTGAGGAGCTTGCGCGCCGTATGGCCGCGGCAGGGATTGAGGCCTTTTTCGAGACCAACGTGGCTACTTTTGCCCTGGAACCCGCGGGTGTTGAGCAGTCGTCTCTGATCGGCACTTCTGTGGTGCACAGCACCGAGGAAATGCGCGTCGACGGCAGTCTGCGCGTGGGCAAGGTGTGCATCGTCGCGAGCGACCTGGCTCGCGTAGCCAACGATGATGGCTTTATCGATCGCGAGTTTGAGTTGTGCAACACCGGTGGTCAGAATCGCGAGCTGAGCCCCAAGGGCATTGACAAGGGCGTGGGCGTGGCGCGAGCGCTGGAATACCTGGGTCGCACCGGCAACGCGCGCACCTTTGGCTTTGGTGATTCCGGCAACGACCTGGGCATGCTCGCTGCGGTCGAGACGGCTGTCGCCATGGGCAACGCCATGCCTGAGGTCAAGGCGGTCGCCGACTACGTGACCGACGATGTCGCACACGACGGCACCGTCACAGCGATGCAGCATTTCGGCCTCATCTAATGAATCCCGCGTTCTGACGTTTGCCCAAACTGCGACTCTTTGCTTTTGCATGCTCAATCGATTTATCAATCCAAACACTGAGGTGTTTATACCGTTCGCCGAGAAGATAAAAAACCGCAGCTCACGCCTTGATAAACGTAGGTAAAGTGTTTAGCAGTTTACCGGCCTTATGCAAGCGAAAGGAATCAGGCAGATGGCAATCAAGGTGTTCGCTGACGGTGCAAACCTCGAGGGCATGCTCGACATGTACGAGAACGGCAACGTTCAGGGTTTCACGACCAACCCGTCCCTTATGAAGAAGGGCGGCGTGACGGATTACCGCGCGTTTGCCAAAGAGGTCTTGACCCACATCACCGATGTGTCCGTCTCGTTTGAGGTCTTTGCCGACGACGTCGAGACCATGGAGGTCGAGGCGCGCGAGATCGCTACCTGGGCCGAGAACGTCTACGTCAAGATTCCGTGCGTGACCACCAAGGGCGGGTCCACCGCCGAGCTGGTGCGCAAGCTTTCGGCCGACGGCATCAAGGTCAACGTCACCACCATCTTTACGCCTACGCAGGTCGATGAGATGGTCGAGGCCGTTGACGCCGAGACGCCGTCCATCATCTCGCTCTTTGCCGGCCGCATCGCCGATACCGGCGTCGACCCCATTCCGTTTATGACGGAGTCGGTTAAGAAGGCCGCCGCAAAGCCCAACTGTGAGGTCCTGTGGGCGTCCACGCGCGAGCTCATCAACATTTACCAGGCAGAAGCCTGCGGTTGCCAGATCATTACGGTGCCCAACAGCATCCTGGCCAAGCGCAAGAACATTGGTCGCGACCCGTACGAGGTCTCGCTCGATACCGTGCGCGGTTTTGCCAAGGATATCGCCTCGCTCGGTTTCCATATCCTGCCGTAGCGCGAACGCTGGTTACATCGCGGGTTGTTCGCCCCGGCTTTTCCTTTCCCTATCGCTCACGCGCTTCGCGAGGGTCGCGCTAGGCAAAGGAAAGGCCGGGGCTGCCGACACGAGCTTGCCAGCAAGTTGGCGCTTGGCTTCCATATCCTGCCGTGGGCAAAGGTACCCCCGCCTGCGCCGTGCAAAATTGAGAGTATTCAGCAAGGTAAAGGTCTTTATCAGTTAACCGAAGCATGGAACGGCCCCCGTTTTGGCTCTGATGACGCTAAAACGGGGGCTGTTCCATGCTTTTTCGTCTCTGAGGGGCATCCGGAACGGTGGAATTTGCAGAATACTCGCGATTTTGCACATCGCTAGGTAGCGCGCAGAGATGTGGTGTAAGAGGCGGGGCATGCCCCGCCCCCTCCCTTT
>USOF01000247.1 GCA_900556285.1 uncultured Collinsella sp.
GATGTCCCCTCCATCGAGCTGACCAACATGGTCATGCGCGACGTCGACATCATCCTCGCCACCGGTGGCCCGAGTATGGTCAAGGCCGCCTACTCCTCGGGCAAGCCCGCCCTGGGCGTTGGCGCCGGTAACACCCCGGTCGTCATCGACGACACCGCCGACGTGCTGCTCGCCGTCAACTCCATCATCCACTCCAAGACCTTCGACAACGGCATGATCTGCGCTTCCGAGCAGTCCGTGACCGTCATCGACACCATCTATGACCAGGTTAAGGCCGAGTTCCAGAAGCGCGGCTGCTACTTCGTCAAGCAGGGTGCCGAGATGGAGGCCCTGCGTGCCGCCATGTTCAAGAACGGCGCTCTCGACCACCGCATCCCCGGCATGGCTGCCGCCAAGATCGCCGAGCTCGCCGGCATCGAGGTTCCCGCCAAGACCAAGATTCTGATCGCCGAGGTCACCTCCACCGACCCCGCCAAGGAGGAGTTCTCCCACGAGAAGCTCTCCCCGGTCCTGGCCATGTACCACGCCAAGGACTTCCAGGAGGCCGTCGACAAGGCCGAGCACCTGGTGCTCGCCGGTGGCCCGGGCCACACCGCCTCTCTGTACGTGCACCCCGCCCAGGCCGAGAAGATCAGCCTGTTCGAGCACGTCATGAAGGCCTGCCGTATCGTCATCAACACCCCGTCCTCGCACGGCGGCATCGGTGACCTGTACAACTTTGGCATGAAGCCGTCTCTGACCCTGGGCTGCGGCTCCTGGGGCGGCAACTCCGTCTCCGAGAACGTTGGGGTGAAGCACTTGATCAACGTTAAGACTGTGGCCGAGCGCCGTGAGAACATGCTGTGGTTCCGCGCTCCCGAGAAGGTCTACTTCAAGAAGGGTTCCACGCCCGTCGCCCTCGACGAGCTGGGCAACGTCATGGGCAAGAAGCGCGCCTTCATCGTCACCGACCAGTTCCTCTTCAAGAATGGCAACACCCGCGCCATCGAGGCCAAGCTCGACGAGATGGGCATCGCCCACGACTGCTTCTACGACGTCGAGCCCGATCCGTCGCTGCAGTGCGCACGTCGTGGTGCCAAGCAGATGGCTCTCTTTGAGCCGGACGTCATCATCGCCGTCGGCGGTGGCTCCGCTATGGACGCCGGCAAGATCATGTGGATGATGTACGAGCACCCCGAGTGCAAGTTTGAGGACATGGCCATGGACTTCATGGACATCCGCAAGCGTATCTTCACCTTCCCCGAGATGGGCAAGAAGGCCTACTTCGTCGCCGTCCCGACCTCTTCGGGTACCGGCTCCGAGTGCACGCCGTTCGCCATCATCACCGACAAGGAGACCGGCATCAAGTGGCCGCTCGCCGACTACGCGCTGCTGCCTAACATGGCGATCGTCGACGTCGATAACGCAATGACGGCCCCCCGCGGTCTTACCGCTGCTTCTGGCATCGACGTTATGACCCACGCCATCGAGTCCTACGTCTCCATCATGGCTTCCGACTACACCAAGGGCCTCTCCGAGCGTGCTGCCAAGCTCGTCTTTGAGAACCTGCCCTCCAGCTTCACGAACGGTGCCAAGGACCCGCATGCCCGCGAGGAGATGCACAACGCCTCCTGCATGGCCGGTATGGCCTTCGCCAACGCCTTCCTGGGCCTCAACCACTCCATGGCCCACAAGCTCGGCGCCTTCCATCACCTGCCCCACGGCCTCGCCAACGCCGTCATCCTGACCCGCGTCATGCGCTACAACGCCGCCGAGGCTCCCGTCAAGATGGGTACCTTCTCCCAGTATCCTTACCCCAACGCGCTGCACAACTACGCCGAGATGGCCAAGTACTGCGGCATCGAGGGCAAGGACGACAAGGAGGTCTTCGAGAACTTCATCACGAAGCTCGAGGAGCTCAAGGACTTCATCGGTGTCAAGAAGACCATCGCCGACTACGGTGTTGACGAGCAGTACTTCCTCGACACCCTCGACGAGATGACCGAGCAGGCATTCAACGACCAGTGCACCGGCGCTAACCCGCGCTACCCGCTCATGAGCGAGATCAAGGAGCTCTTCCTCGACGCCTACTACGGCCGTGAGCCGCAGTCCTACGAGGTCTAAGGGACTTAACCGTTGTTTAGAGCGGGGACGCTGATGTTCCCGCTCCCACCTGTCGGCGCTATACCAGAAAGGATGCGCAGATATGATTCTCCCCGATTCCAAGACCCAGATCGTCGAGCGCGGTAACAAGAAGGTCTATGACCTGGGCGACAAGATCGTCAAGGTCGCCAATGCCGCCAAGCCCGTATCGGATGTTTTCAACGAGGCCCTGAACCTCGCCCGCATCAATGAGGCCGGTATCCGTTCCCCCAAGGTTCTCGAGGTTTCAGAGGTCGAGGGCGACGGTTGGGCCGTTATGACCGAGAAGGTTCCGGGTGTCACTCTTGCCGAGAAGATGGCAGAGGACCCCAGCCGTTTCTATGAGTATCTTGAGCAGTTTGTCGACCTCCAGATTGAGATTCACGGCTTCCGTGCCCCGCTTCTTAACCGCCAGCGCGACAAGTATGCTCGTATGATCAACAGCCTGGCCCAGATCAACGCGACCACCCGCTACAACCTTCTTGAGCGCCTTGACGGCATGAAGAAGGAGTTCCAGGTGTGCCATGGTGACTTCAACCCCTCCAACGTTATTGTTGGCGAGGACGGCAACCTCTACGTCTGCGACCTGTCTCTTATACACATCTCCGAGCCCACGAGACTCCTGAGCATCTCGT
>USOF01000248.1 GCA_900556285.1 uncultured Collinsella sp.
CCCTGACCTCTTGACTGCCAGTCAAGCGCTCTCCCAGCTGAGCTACGCCCCCGTGCGAAGAAGTACTATACGGGAACTCCCCCGGCGATGCAAGGACAATTTTGGAAAAACTTTCGCGGGCGCCGCTCTGGACGGCTTGCCTGGGCCCGGTCGCGACCCTCCCCGTCCCGCCTGCGTCAAAACTATGCCGGTTTACTACGATGAATCCGGGTTGTGCGACCACACTCGACTTTATGCGAAATTGTCAAGCGTTCTACCTGCAGTTTTGTTAGCAGCAAATTTGGCGTGCTCGGAGGTCAACGATTCATCGTAGTAAACCGGCATAGTTTTGAAGTGACAGAACAGACAGATGCCCTCGCGAGGGCCAAATTGACGCGTACGGATATGCTACATGCCGATTTCGAGCCAGTTGGAAAGCACGTTTGCACGTAGTCTGGTTTCCGCACGTTGCATCGCCTTAGTTTTCGGCTTGTAGTTCAGCCCCAAGCGATCGCACACACTGTGAATGATGATATCAAGCTGATTGCGATCATTGAGCATGTCATGGGTTAATAGTATTACGTCGTATCCCATGCTTTGCAAGGCCGTCATTCGAGTGGCATCGTGGTCGAGCACCGCGCCCGAACCATGAACCACCTCTCCTTGAATTTCGATGATAACGGCCTTCATCGTTATTGGGTTTACTATCACGATGTCGCCGTAGCACACTTTCTGACCTGCTATCTGTCGGGCCGAAACTGATAACGGAGTTAAATCGTTGACGTATATGTTATTGAATCCCGCCCCACCCTGTCGTCTTGGTCGACTGAACAACATAATCCCAGCCACCTCAAGCGGAGACGCAGCGACACCAATTACTTGCTGGGCGGCCTCGTAGAATTGCTTCCCCCACATTTCACTCCTTACCCTAGCTGCGAATCCTTGCAATTCTTCAATCTCAATGAGGGGTTTTCTCATCCATATCGAGGTTCCCTTCCCTCTGTCTTTATTGTTTTCTTCCTTTCCCTGGTGGCTCATTTCGTCGCTCTTTGGCTGTGCGGTTGCATAGACGCGCTTCCAGGGTGGCTCATCCTGGGTCTCATCAAGCTCAAATAACTTTTCGGTGCTAGGGCACGCTTCATCTGAACTTGCCAGTTCAATGGCAAGTTCAGATGAAGCAGATGGTTTGAAAATGGAGAACCAGCCACAGAATTCGTACATTGCGAGCACCAAGTCACTGTGAGAAATGCTGCGTGTCATGGTGAACAGCGTACTGAGCGGATCCGTGACACTGAAGCCCATACCAGTATCGATGGATATATTTCCTGCATAAGCCTCATTCCATCGAATGGTGTGTCGCAGTTCGGAATGTAAGTTACTTCGTGTTGATGCGACAGTGACAACCGGCGTCTTGAGAACGTCAACTACGAAGGGCGACTGGGCTAGGGCTCGCCAGCCGTCTTCTGGGCTTGGTAGTCTTGGGTAGAGGTTGCGGACCTGCGGTGGGCAGCGCCAGTAGCGAAATGCGGTGTTTGCGCAGACGATCTTGTCCATATGGGCCTCCCCTAGCTTTGGCTGTGTGCCGTTATGTTTGCAGGTAGTCCGATTATCAATGGCGGCATCATGCGGGTGAGTACCGGAAGCTGACCAAATGCTGGCCAATAGCTTGACGCATTGCGCCTAAAGATCGCCGTGCGGCACAAATCTGCTGGTAGGAGTTCTGGGGCCGTGGTCCCTATCTCCACATTTGTACGTGAATCCCATGGCAAATTCAATGAAAGAGCGCATGGGCTTTATGCAAAACGCGCGATGACGTCAGCACAGGAGAGATCAGCTAGAAACGCGTTTAAAAATTTCGATTCGATTTTGGTGTCAGATTTGGTGTCAAGCTTGGTGTCAAAAAGAAAAAAGTCAGAGGCTTAACACCTCTGACCTGTGCTTTAGATGGTGGGCGATACAAGATTCGAACTTGTGACCCCATCCGTGTGAAGGATATGCTCTACCCCTGAGCCAATCGCCCGTCGCCTTTCGGCAAAAGAGATACTATCATAGCCGCGCGTGGTTTACCAAGAACTTTTTGCCCTCGATTTTAAATTCGTGGGTGCTAGCCAAGCCAAAACAACTAAAGCAATCGGAAAAACCGCAGCTTAACCACCCTTTATCGTTTAATCCACGAGGTCTCGGGACGGCAGATCAGTCGCGCGTTGTTGTAGGCCATGTCGAGCGTGAGGCAGGTGCGTGCTGCGTAGAAACCGTCCTCGCGCTGGATGGTCAGCGCCAGCTCGGGCTTGTCGCCGGTCAGGCACAGCGGCAAGAGCAGCTGGATCCGGCCGCCGTAGAACTGCGGTACCGCGAGCGTGTAGTTGGCTGCGGCGCGGCGGGCGGCTTCGACGACGGCGCCCTCAAAAGCGCGGCGCAGCAGCAGCGAGTTGTCCTCCCCCATCAGGCTGGCGGGGATGCGCGTAAGGTTCTCCTCGTCGCCCAGAATGTGGTCGATGTTGGAGCGGATGGGCAGGCGGTAGTCAAAGACCAGCTCGGAGGGGTCCTCGGCAAAGCGCACGCGGCACGGCAGGTACTCAAACGAGACCAGCATGGGGTCGCTTTCCTTAAAGAAGCCCTTCAAAAACCAGCGCTGGCGCGCGTCGGGCTTGGTATTGGGCTCAAACAGGCCGTAGATGGTCTCGTAGCGACGCGTGTCCAGGCCGGTATTGAATCTGTCTCTTATACACATCTCCGAGCCCACGAGACTCCTGAGCATCTC
>USOF01000249.1 GCA_900556285.1 uncultured Collinsella sp.
CATGCGAACCTCCAGTCCGGACCGCTTCACGGTCCAACTTTCTGTCCGCACCCCCGGGCCGGTCAAACAGGAACTATTTCACCGCAACTGCTGTTGGGGCATTTGCGCCGGATGCGTAACAGTTCGGGCATTGCGTGGATACTAAGACCCATTCTCCATTAAAATGGTTTTCCGGACATCTAAGCGGGTGGGGGTTACCATGAGGGACCTGGGAGACACAACCGCATATTTGCGCCGGGGCATACGGGAGATTTTGTGCCTGGCGCTTTTCTTTTTCACGTTTTTGGCCGGCGAGTACTTCTTTGACGTACGCGTGGCCGAGTTTGTGCCAGCGAACGAGGTTGTTATCTACGAGAGCATCGTCGTCGGCGCGAGCGTGATTGGCTATTTTGTGCGTCCTCTCCTGTACTATCGCCGTCCCCAGGCAATCGATGCAACGAGCGATATGACGGGCGTGCTGCTGGTGTCGGCATTGCTGCTGTTGATCATGGCAGTGCAGTTTCAGGTCGTGATTGCTGGCGGTCTGGTGGCGTGCTGCGCCTTGGGCTACTGCGGATCGACCGCCCATGCCAATCTGGCGCGGCGTTTTGCGCAGACGCCTTGTTTGGCACGTGCCGTGGCGGTTTCTTATGCTGCGGGCATTTTGGTACAGGTGCTCAACCATATGGTGATGCCTGCGGGCATCCCTCAACAGTTTGTCCTTATTGCCTGTGCGATTGCGCTGGTTGGGCTGCTTCACGGTACCCGCCGAGCTAAATTACGCGATGAGTCCGCGCCCGAGTTCGAAGCCGAGATTGCCGAGCTATCGGTCGATGCGTCGGAGCATGGCGCCAAGTGGCGCGATAATCCCGAGGCAAAGGCGGCCTTCCGAGGTGCCGTAGTGCGCTTGACGGTGGCGACCGCCTGCCTTACCGGCGTATTCGCGGCTCTCAACGCCGGTCTTACGACCTCGCACGCCGCCGGCGCTATCGACCTAGGTGACTGGCCGCGCTTGCTACTGGTTGTGAGCGCGCTTGCCGCCGGCGCCCTGTATGACCTGCGCGGACGCTCGTACATGAATATCATCATGACGTGCGCCGCCATGCTGTCCACGCTCTCGTTCTTCGTGCTTATCACCGATGGCAACGGTGGCAATGCGCTCGCTGCCACGATTATCTTTTACCTGGGCACGGGCTTTTTCGTGGTGTTCTTCACCGCGAAGTTCGCCGCGATTTCGATGTATGCGCGCTGGTCGTATTTGTGGCCGTGCATGGGCCGCGCCATCAACAATATTTGCTCAATGCTTGTGACGGCGCCGGCGGTGGCGATCATCTCGAGCCAAAACGTGCTAATGGCGGTAGGTGTCGTACTCGTGCTATTTGTCGGCATTGCGATCTCGCTGCTGGGGCAGTTTGGACAGGGTGCCGAGGCCGAGGCTGCGCACAGCGGGCTGGCGTTTGCCACCGACGATCTTGGCGTGGGCCGTGCGCCCGATCAGGCCGACGCGGTGCCCTTGGAGGCGCCGGAGCTTTCGTTTGACGATCGACTCGACGGCTTTGTAGCCGCCTTTGGGCTCACCAAGCGCGAGCGCGATGTGCTGGAGGCGCTAGTCGTATCGGACGACAGCGTGCAGGACGTGGCGGCGGCGCTCTTCCTTTCGCGTTCTACGCTCTACCGCCACATCGCCTCGATCAACAAAAAGACCGGTGCCGCCTCGCGCGTGGCGCTCATCAACTTCTTCTGGTCCTGGACACCCCAAGACTAGCCAAAACCACCACGAAGGGGACAGGCACCTTTGTGGTGGTTTTACCTGCAAAAATATGAATATGAGACATTTGTCACCTGCCGTTTTGGCGCTCAAAGGCATATGAATGTGATGTTGAGCGAAGCAGAACGGAAGGAGTGCGTCTATGGCGTCTCGGGGTTGCGCGTCTAATAAAATTGCGGGTGCGCTTATCGCCGTGGTGGTCCTTGCTGCGGCGGTGACGCTTGTGCGGGCATACGGCTTTGGTGCCCGTGCCGACCAGGGAAAGAACGCCGCGCAAGCGTTGCTGAACGATTGTGCTGCCGATCCGGTGGCAGTCAAGCTTATCGAGGACGGCGAGGCGCGGACGATCTATGAGACCGACGATGCCAAGCTGGTCGCATCGACTTTTGCCGCGCTCGACGATTGCACCGTGGGAGGTGCGGTGGATGAGCGGATGAGCGATGCCGGTCGCACGCTCGTCTTTGTCTATGAAGACGGCTCGGAGCAATCGGTGGAGTTCGAGGGCGGGAATATCGTGCTCGACAAGACGGCATATCGCCTTGACGGTGCCGATGAACTGTGGCGACAGCTAGCCGCCATCAAGAACAGCCAATGAAATGAGGGGCGTACGGGATGAGTGATTTGAGATTCTGCCCGGCGTGCGGGATGCAGCTGCCGCGGGTCGCCGGCGTGCCGGTGCGATTTTGCCCGGGCTGCGGTGTTCGGCTTGAGAGCGTTGAGGATGGCCCGGGTGTCGCGGAACACGCAAATGGGGCGGCTGCCGATGATGGCGCGGGCGAAGGTTGTGAGCCGAGCGCGAACGCGCCGGTCGATGTGCCGATGCAGGATGCCGACGCCGCGTCGCCGGTCCGCGACGTGGCCGCAGCGGATGCTCCCCGCGTCGGCGACCTTGAGCTCCACACCGCATGCGATGCCTCTGGCGGCCAAGCGCTCGCGCAAGTGGCGCTGCCGCGGGGTTGGCGTATCGAAGAGGCGCGTCTTGAGC
>USOF01000250.1 GCA_900556285.1 uncultured Collinsella sp.
ACAGGTCGTTGGCGTTGACGACTTGGATAAAGTCGTCGGTGATCATGGATGTGCCGATGGTCGCGATGCGCAGCATACGTCCCCCTTGCGTTGTTTGGTCTACAGGATGAGTGTAGCGCGTGGGGATATAAAGCTGCGCGAAAACGCTATTACAGGTCGCTCTCGTTAAAGCCGGTGTCGATATCGAGGCTGCTGCCGTCGGCCGCCGTGGTGGCGAGCTCATCGCAGCGCTCGTTGAGCTCGTGTCCGGCGTGACCCTTAACCCAGATGAACTCCACCTTATGCTTGCTTTTGGCGGCAAGCAGGCGCTCCCACAGGTCGCGGTTCTTAACGGGCTGCTTGTTGGCAGTTTTCCACCCGCGCTTTTTCCAGCCGTCGATCCAGTGTTTATTGAAAGCGTTGACGACGTACTGCGAATCGGAATGGACCTCGACCTCGCAGGGGCGGTTGAGCGCCTCGAGCGCCACGATGACCGCCATGAGTTCCATGCGGTTGTTGGTAGTCTTGGCGTAGCCGCGTGAAAGCTCGGAGGTGAAGGTCTTGCCGGCGGGGTTGGTGTATTTAAGTACGGCGCCGTAGCCGCCGCGTCCCGGATTTGATCGGGCCGAGCCGTCGGTGTAGATGATGACCTTCACATGGTTCCTTTCGTTGGGTACGTTTCGTGTGAGTGACCATTGTAGCGCCGCGTTCGCCGAGGGCTAGCAATCTACCATATCTACCCCGTCCTCTGATGGCTGGTTTTCTTGGATGATGCGGTCGAGCTCGTCGAGGTATTGCTGCAACAGGGGAGAGGGCTTGCGTTCATCGTGCATGATATAGCCTACGTGCATCGTCGGGGCATCTGCCAGCGGAATCGATGCCATGCCCCATTGCATTTCGTTTGAGAGCACGCCGGTGGAGAGCGTGTAGCCGTTCGAGGTGATCAGCAGGTTGGTGAGCGTGCCGCGGTCAGAGACTCGAATGTTGCGATCGCAGGGGATGTAGCTAAACGGCTCCTCGGCGTAATAGAAGGAGTTTGAGGTTCCCTGCTCAAAGCTGTAGCGCGTATAGGGCGTAAGGTCGGCAAGGGACAGCTGCGGGCGGCGGGCAAGCGGGTGGCGCTCACTTACGAACACGTGGACCTTTGCATCAAAGAGGTGATGGAAGCTTGCTCGGGCATCGGTAAAGGCTTTCTGTAGGACACGATTGTTAAAGTCATCCAGATACAGAATGCCGATATCGCTGCGAAACGCACGGACGTCATCGATGATCTGCGATGTGGTGGTCTCGCGCATGATGAACTCGAACTTGCTGTCGCGGCAGCGCTCGACTACGTTGACAAAGGCCTCGACCGAAAAGGCGTAGTGCTGGGCGGAAATGGCGAGGCGGGCTTGCGGGGTGCCACCGTCCTCGTAGCGTGCCTCGAGCATGTCGGCCTGCTCTACGACCTGGCGCGCATAGCCCAAAAGCTCGGTGCCGTCGTTGGTGAGCGTGACGCCGCGGCTGGAGCGCGTAAAGATCTCCAGATGGAGCTCTTGTTCTAGGCTTTTGACGGCGTTTGAGATGTTGGACTGAGCGGTATAGAGGCGCTGAGCTGCGGCGTTGATTGAGCCGGACTCTGCCACGGCGATCAGAAAACGAAGCTGCTGGAGGGTCATCGGTGCCCGTCCTTTCGATAGCTATCTAAAAAACCGATAACAGGTTAGCGCTTTTAAGTGATTGACCAAGCGAAACAATGCTCGTACTATTCAAAACACACAAAGGCGGTAGGTAATTAAGCCGACCACGGAACCGGGATGTCAAAGGGAGGACCGCATATGAACTGCTTGCCAAGACGAATGCCGGGCTCCTGTTTGCGCCCGTTGGCGTGATCAGGAGACAGCGACTTACTCTTCTCTTATTTATTTACTTTCGTTCGATCAAGGAGATCATCATGAGCCAGTTCATCAACAACCCCGAGCACACCTTTGGTTTCGATACCCTGCAGCTTCATGTTGGCCAGGAGAGCGCCGACCCCGCATCCGACTCCCGCGCCGTGCCTATCTACCAGACCACGAGCTATGTGTTCCGCAACTCCCAGCACGCCGCCGACCGCTTTGGTCTTGCCGACGCCGGTAACATCTACGGCCGTCTGACCAACTCCACCCAGGGCGTCTTCGAGGACCGTATCGCCGCACTCGAGGGTGGCGTGGCCGGTCTTGCCGTCGCCTCCGGCGCTGCTGCCATCACCTATACCCTGCAGGCTCTTGCCCAGGCCGGTGACCACGTGGTGGCTCAGAAGACCATCTACGGTGGTTCCTACAACCTGCTCGAGCATACGCTCTCCCAGTTTGGCGTCGAGACCACGTTTGTCGATGCTCATAACCTGGAAGAGGTTGAGGGTGCCATCAAGGACAACACCACGGTCATCTATCTCGAGACGCTCGGCAACCCCAACTCTGACATCCCCAACATCGACGCCATCTCCGAGATCGCCAAGAAGCACGGTCTGCCGGTTGTCGTCCGCATAGAACAGCGAGGCTTTGTAAATCTGGCTGATCCGGCCGATGCAGTTTGCGGCGCGCCCTTTTTCCCGCGCCTGGTTCAAAGCCGGCAGCAGCATCGAGGCGAGAATCGCGATAATTGCGATCACAACCAGGAGTTCGATCAGGGTAAAGCGGAGAGTCTTCATCATTTCGTCACCTTTTCCTTCACATTGGGGAGTTGTTTTGCGGGAGCAAACGAATTTCCTTCAAAAAACCGTAC
>USOF01000251.1 GCA_900556285.1 uncultured Collinsella sp.
GCGGGGCAGCAAACTGCTGCTGGCCGGCGCGCGGGGCGCTGGCGGCGCGGCTTGCGGCCGAGTTATTCTGTCCCAGGCCGTTTTGGTAGGCGCGCTCTTCCTCGTACAGGCGGCCGAGCATGGGCGCATCGACGTTCTCGGCAAAGACCGAGAACTTGCCGGCGCGCAGCTGCGGATCGATCATAAAGCGCACGAGGGGCTCGCCGACAAAGACATAGCGGCGCTTTTCGGCCTGCGCCTTCACAAACTCGCGGACCTCGCGCGAAAGCTCGGGGTAGAACGGGGCGAGCATGGGATCGTCGTCGGCGGCGATCAGGATGGTATAGAGTGCCGGCGCCGTGTTGACGCCGTTAATCACCAGAGTCTGATCCTCCATGTCGCGAGCGGCCTGCTTGGCAAGCTTCTTAAAGGAGAACGGGGCACGGGTGGCACCGAAGATGCCGGCCACGTGGTCCTCGAAGATGTTCAGGAAGTTCACGAAAGATCACTCTCCGTATAGGTTCTTTGGTATCCGAGCAAATATAGGCATATCCCAACGATTATAGAGGATAGGGTTCCCGCAACTGCCGCCTTGGCGGCGACCGCGGCTGCAAGGCTGGCAATTTCCATATGGTGTGCAAGACAGGATGCCGCTGCGCAGCCGATGCCGGTGACAGCGATGGCGGCGATTGCGGCAAGGTTTGAGCCCCGGTCGGCACGCTTGGCATGGGCATTGAGCAGCGCAGATGACGCCGCGGCAGTTGTCGCGACCAGCACAAAGGCAGTCCAAAGGAGCGGGTCTTCCAGCGCTGCGGCAACGTTACCGAGCCCCAGCACGCCTCCGGCTGAAAGCGCGACCGTGGCCAGACGGGCAAAAAGCACGCCCATGCCCGTTGCCGCGGCGGCGCTTGCCGGGCCGAGCCAAAATGACGCGACGCCGGCGGCGACCCCAGCTGCCAGGAAGGTATTGCCAGTCAGACAGCCAAGCGCGAGTGCACAGGTGAGCGCGGCGCTCGCGGCAGCCTCGGTGCGACCCCAGGTGATCCACCAACCGGACATGGCAGCGGCAAAGATCACCGCGACGGGCAACATCGACAGGATGCCCTGCGCCTGCATGGTGGCGTTTGCCATGAGCACCAAAAAGCCCACGGCCGAGATGGCCGAGCCAATCTGCGGTGCCAAGCCGGCTGCCGCGCCAATAGCGATAGCCGCGACGACCAACCCGGGAAGCGCCGCGACCCCGGCCGTTTGCATCAGCAAAAAGCTAAAGGTGCCGCACGTTAGCGCCGAGATAGCGTGCATGGTGTAGTCGCGCGCATGGCTCCAGCGCGTGCCCGCCCAGCCGAGTGCGGGGTCGACCTCGATGGCGTCGTCCTCGTAGTGCGACGGCTCGATATCGTTGAGCTCCTGCTCGTCATCCGAAAGCTCGCTAACCATTTGCTCCAGACTGCGACGGCCCTCGCGCACGCTGCCCAGACCGGCAAGGAGCTGGTCGCAAAATGCCTCGATGCTGTTGGGGCGGTCCTGCGGCATGGGGGAGAGCGCGCTCATGAGCGCGGCCTCGGCTCCCGGGGGAAAGTGTGGTATCAGCTCGCTGGGATAGGTGGCGCCGCCGATGATGCGGTCGAGCGAGTCAGCGGGCGTGGCCGCTATAAAGGGGGCGCTGCCGCACAAGCCCTCATAGATAACGCAGGCAAGGGCAAAGACATCGGCGCGTTCGTCGACCGTGCCGGTCTCGATATCGAGCTGCTCGGGCGGCATGTAGCCGATGGTGCCGCCGCGCGAGCCGCCAAAGCCACCGGCGGACGACAGTCGTGCCATGCCAAAGTCGGTGAGCTTTACATTGCCCGAGTGGTCGATGAGCACGTTGGCGGGCTTAATGTCCAGGTGGAGTACGCCATTGCTATGGGCGAAGGTGAGCGCCTGACCCAGGGCATCGGTAATGGCCGCGGCCTCGTCAAAGGTGAGCGAGTGGCCGTCCACGCGATGCAAAAACTCGGCCAGCGACATACCGTCGACATACTCCATGACCAAGTAGGCATAGGCGGTGTCGTGCGTAAAGTCGATGACCTGCACGATATTAGGATGTTGAAGCATGGCGGCAGTGTGCGCCTCGCGCAGGACATCCATGATGTCGCTGGCGGGCATGCCGGCGCCGTTGATAAGGGGAATGCGCTTAATGGCGACGCGGCGGCGCAGGTGCGTGTCGCGGCAAATCTCGATGGAGCCAAAACCGCCGGTCGCAAGTGTCTCGAGCGGCTGGTACCGCTTGAGCAGCTCGCGAGAGCTGGTGCCCTCCAAAGGAACGTCCGGCGAGAACCGGGCGGTATGTTGCGAGAAAAGCGGCATGGCCAACCCTCGTGCGTTTAAAGTTCGTTTGCGAGCGGCGGGCGTGGGGCCGAGCCATTCGCGGTGGCATAGATGCTGCTAGTGTAGCACGCTCGGGTGCATGGGGAGGATAGCGGGATGCGAGGCTGTCTGTCTGGTTTGGTCTTAGCGCTTCTTCTTGTTCTTCTTCTGCTTGCGCTGCTTGCCTTTGGTCTCCTGGGGCTTGTCGCCCTGCTTGGCCTCGGCGGCGGCCTTCTCGGCCTTCATCTTCTTGCGTTTGGTCTCGATGCGGAGTTTTTTGTTGATGCGCGCCTTGAGGAAGGGGCCAAACTGCTCGGCATCGCCGCGAACAAAGGTGTCCTTGGGGATCGTCACGCCCTGGTCGGCGAACATAGCCACAAAGATGCGCTC
>USOF01000252.1 GCA_900556285.1 uncultured Collinsella sp.
GCGGAAAGGCGGGCCTCGCGCTGCGGAATGTTTTCAAAACCAAGCCCGGCCCCGGCCTGCGGTAACATCGCTGGCGCTTCTTGGGCATCGCTTGCTGGCGGGGTTCCTTGTCTGAGTTGGGCTTAGTTGGTGGGACCACTCGTCCCGGTCGCTGGTTCGCGCTTTGCGCGAACGGCGCGTTACTGCGGATCCGTTAGGCTCCCGATGTTGGATCCGTCATCTCGTCTCGCCTCAGCATCGACCTTAGCTTCTCAAAGCTCTCCTCGCTCAGGCAATGCTCCATGTGGCAGCCCTCTTGCGAGGCAACCTCGGGCGTTACGCCTGCGTCCTCTAGCAGCCCTACAAAAAAGCAATGGCGCTCCCACATTTGGCGGGCAACCTCAAGACCCCGTTCCGTCAGATGCACATCGCGTTTACCCATTTCGACATAGCCGTTGTTCTCCAAGGCCGCCATGGCTTTAGAGACGCTTGCCTTGGTTACGCCCAGGTATTCGGCAACGTCAATCGACCGAACGATGCCTTGGCGCTCCGAGAGCACATAAATAGATTCGAGATAGTCTTCTCCGGATTCACGTAGGGCCATGGGCCGCCTTTCGCGATGATTGCTAGTTAGCCTTTGGATACTTTCCACGGCTAACTTTACCGCAAAAGTTGCCCATGTCTTACTACTTTGTCTAAAAGTTAGCCGTGTTTCACAAAACGTGCGGGACGAAAACAAAATGGGAACGCCCCGCAAGGAGTGTCCCCAGGCGCCGGCCCGCAGTTACATCAATCCAAAGTGCTTCGCGGCGTTGTAGATGCCGTCGTCGTCCACGGCAGTCGTCACATAGGTCGCCGCAGCTTTCACCGTGTCCTGTGCGTTGCCCATGGCCACGCTCGTGCCCACGGCGGCAAACATCGACAGGTCGTTCTCGCCGTCGCCAAAGGCAATCGCCTCGCTCGCGTCGATACCAAGCCGCTCGAGCGTCGCCGCCACGCCCAGGTCCTTGCCGCCGTTAGCGGGAATAATGTCGCAGAACAGGTCGCACCAGCGCGTGGTGAGCGAATGCGACACGGCGTCGGTCACGATATGTTCGTCGGCCGGGTCCACAAAGGCGCAAAACTGGTAGACCGGTGCGTCAAAGGCGTGCTCAAACGGCTCCTCGTGGTAGACGATTCCCGCGTTGCTGCCAGCCGTCACCACGCGCTCGGACAGGCGGTTCACAAACGAGTTCTCGCCCTGCATGCACAGCGAGTCGTAGCGCCCCTGCGCCACCTGGTCCACAATCACTGCAACGTCGTCCGGATCGATCGGACAGCTGCGGTAAACCCCCTCGACATCAAAGCAGTGCTGGCCCGAAAGCGTAATGTACGCATCCCAGCCCAGGTCGAACAGCCAGTCCGGCATCTGGTAGGTCGGACGGCCCGTGGCGATCACGCACGCGATCCCCTGCTCGTGAAAGCAGTCGAGCACCTGCTGCGCCGACGCCGGAATCCGGTGGGTCTTAAAGCTCAGCAGCGTGCCGTCGATATCGAAAAAAGCGGCTTTGATCATCCTCGCCTACTCCTCGCCCTCGAGCTTTTCGCTCGCCTCGAGCCACGCCATCTCCAGCTCGTCCATGGCGGCGTGAGCCTCGTCGATCTTTGCCTGCTGCTCGCCGAGCGCCGTGTAGTTGGTGGGATCGACCTGGGCCATCGCGGCCTCGGCCTCCTCAACGCGAGCGCGCTGCGTCTCCATCTTGCGCTCGAGCGAGCTCACCTCGCGGCGGAGCTTCTGACGCTCGGCGTTGGACAGGCCGTTGGGCTGACCGCTCGACTTGGGCTTTTCGGCCGCAGCTGCCGCGGCACCGGTGTCGAACGTGCCGGTCTTGGCGCTCGGTGCGCCCACGGGCTCGCCCTCGGCGGTAGCGTTGCACAGGCGCAGGTACTGGTCGACGCCGCCGGGCATATGCGTCAGGTGGCCGTCGAGCAGCGCCCACTGCTGGTCGGTCACGCGCTCCATCAAGAAGCGGTCGTGCGTCACCAGGATCAGCGTGCCGGGCCAGCCGTCGAGCAGATCCTCGACAATCGCCAGCATGTCGGTATCCAGGTCGTTGCCGGGCTCGTCCAGGATGAGCACGTTGGGTTCGTCCAGGATTGTCAGCAGCAGCGACAGGCGACGGCGCTGGCCGCCCGAAAGATCGCCGATGCGGCTCCAGAGCTGCTGCGTCGTAAAGCCCAGGCGCTCGCAGAGCTTCTCGGGCGAAGTCTCCTTGCCGTCGATGACGTAGTACTTCTTATAGTTGCCGAGCACCTCGCGGATCGTGTCGCCCATGTAGGGTTCGAGCTCCTCGAGCTGCTGCGACAGCACGCCAAAGCGCACCGTCTGGCCAATCTTCACGCGGCCGCGCAGGGGCGCGATCTTGCCCTGGATCACATCGAGCAAGGTCGACTTGCCGGCGCCGTTTTCGCCCAAAAGACCATAGCGGTCGCCCGCACCAATGAGCCAGGTCACGTCAGAGAGCACCTGCTTGGGCGCGCCATCGGTATCCGCATAGCCGGCGTCCACGTCGATCACGTCGATGACCTGCTTGCCCAGGCGGCTCACGGCGAGGCGCTTGAGCTCCAGCTCGTCGCGCACGGGCGGCACGTCGGCGATCAGCTCGCGAGCGGCATCCACGCGAAACTTGGGCTTGGTGGAACGGGCCTGGGCGCCACGGCTCAGCCACGCGAGCTCCTTGCGCGCCATGTTGCGA
>USOF01000253.1 GCA_900556285.1 uncultured Collinsella sp.
TCTTTACGTTTTGGCAGAACTCATTCGAAGCAAACAAGGCCGCAGCAATTTGCGCCACCCGGAGATTTCTCAGCTTGGCGCGGGTTGATTTGGAGTTCTTAAGACCATGCTCACGCAAGGACACCAAGATGGGATCTGATATGGGGAATCCTGCACGATCTGAATCGGTCGATAACCCATTGATGATACAGCTATTATGACAAGAAGCGTTGCGAAGAGCCTTCACAGACTTGAGGACGTAGTGATAGTCAAACATGCGCTTGTCATTCCAACGCTTGGCGCAGAAAAGCCAGAAGTCGCAGAAACGCCCAAACTCCACCACTTCGAGAAATACCCAAAGTGGATAACCCTGTTGTTCGTAATGGGCGATGAGATCACCTGAATACTCATCGTGATAGTCGCCGAGCACGCCCCGCCGACTAAGGGCGACAGTAACGCGCTCTCCACGTTTAGGGAGCCCCTCAAGGTATTCCGTCACAATGGACCATCCGTCCTCACCCTCAGCACGTGCCCGCTCGAGCAGTCGAACGCGAGCAAAATGCTCTACATCGATACAGATTTCACGCAGGGCGCACCTGAGCACGCGGTCAGCTGATGAAAGACGACGTAGCGCCTCGAAATCGAGTCCAATGTACTCTCCATCGTGAGAGCCGCCGACCTTTTTCGGATAGAGTTTTCGATAAGAAGCTGCACGCAGGTAATTGTTGGAGCGGGCAAGGTAGTCGGATGCATCCTTTTCTGAGCACAGCTCGAAGGTAACCCCCTTTTGCTTGAGGCGTTCCACCAGATCGTTGGGACTGAGAATCCGGTGTATGGAATCGTTGCTTTTCGCTCCGCCCTGCTTTATATCGGTTTCCCCAAGCGTATCCTCCATTAGCTTTCACACTTCCTTCTAGAAATACTAGCGATTCGCTCTATTTGAAAACCCCAAGCGCTTGCACGCCAAGCTCACAACAAATGTGGAGCAGCTTGCCCAACAGCTGACCTTGTTCAAAACTAAATGTGGAAATACAATTCCAAATATCATATGCGCCAGGCTCACCGCACCGGCAATCTCAAGCCCTAGCTTCAACCCGATTGGCACCACATGTCAGCCCATTCCAGCAGCGCCCTTACAGCCATAGCCAACTGTCTCGCTCACGCCATCAACATCACGGGACTCCCTGCGGCAACTATCGACAGCGGGCCTATCGCCGCAAGTCTGTTTGTCGACCTACTCCCACGCCTTCCCTCTCAGGCAGAACTCATCCACCAACCCTTCGCCGGCAAGGAGGACGATGGTTCACAAAACCGCATTGTATTCTGCATCCCTCCAAACCAAACAACGCTTTCCGTCGATGCTGAACAAGCCTGCTCGCTCATGTGTGAAGCTCTGCAAATCGGCACTCCTCGCCTCACCCATTGGCTCTACGCCGCCGTCGCACTCTATCACGCTGGACCTCGTGGAAAAGCTTTAATGCTCATTCCCCAAACCAGCCTCTCCCGCTCTGCATGGCGCATGGGCCAGCAAGGTTTTATCGACAACAAGCTCGTCGAAGCAATCATCACGCTTCCCGAATCAATAACCATGACGGTAGATGACCCTCAGCAGCCTCTGCAGCATCGACTGAATACCGTCGTCTATGACACACTCGCAATTCTAAGTCGCCCCGAAAGCCGGACCTCACCCGACCAAATCGCATTTGTCCTACCAAACGAAATCACTCGATTCACCAACGGCAATCAAAAAACCCATTCATCCGAGATGTTCGTTCCCTACGAGACAATCATAGAAAACGGCTATCTGCTCACGCCTTTCCGCTATCGCGAGGAACGGCCCTCCTTTCACAACAGCGTGCGACTGAGAAACGTTGCGACCATCGTCCGTGGCATTTCAAAAGCTCGCCTACGCGAGATCCGCCAACTTACCGCCTCATCTCTCGATGGATTAGAGCCCACACCCGATGGCGAAAGACCAGTTGCCTATCTCACCTCCAAGGATTTCGTGCACGGATACGACTACTGCCACCTCGCCCATACGGGGGCTTATCCGTCCCCTTCGTACTTTGCATCGCGAGATCTTGAGGCAAATGGAATAGCAAGCTTCACCGAGAACTGCGTCTTACTATCTCGTACCGGGGCACCGTTCAAGGCCTGCCGTCTGGGACGAGAATCCTTTTCTTATCAAGCGGGCGCGTTCCTAATCGCCGATAATCTATATCGCATACAGCCAACGCCCGACCTTGACGCCGATTACCTACTCGCTTTCCTTGCCAGCACTCCCGGACAGCAAGCTCTCTCCCGTATCGCCAACAGCGCGACAACCATGCAGCAGATATCACCCAACGACCTGAGAGACATGCTTATCCCCTTGCCTCTCATAGAGCAGCAAAACGAAATTGCGGCTCAATATCGAAAGCAGCTTGACCGTATAGCCGATCTAGAACGCCAGCAAGCCTCGCTTGTCATCGAGCGAGACCGATGGTTCCAAGCCGGCGAATAGAAGCCGCATAAAACCGAACTTCCGCAGCCCTGTGAGCAGGTTGCGCTGTTCACAGGAAGTTTTTGACCCAAGGCGTATCCAGGAGGAAGATTTCGGGCTTCCGAGCAGCTAAAACGCGGAACCGCAACACACTGTCAACTACGAATAACGAGCAACTCGAACGACCCAACTTCATCAGACTGATTAACCAAAATGATTGCAAGAGCCTTAGGTCCGGAACGGATAGCTT
>USOF01000254.1 GCA_900556285.1 uncultured Collinsella sp.
GGCCGACGCTACGGCCACGCTCGGCGAGCCAGCCGACATGTCGATCTCGCCGGCAAAGACCCCGCAGCCGCGTCACACCATCGATCCCGACAGCACGGCATCCTTCAGTATTCTCGACGTGCCCTCGCAGGGCGCTCAGGCGCCCGCACCCACGCGTCGCCCCAATCTGTCTCGCGAGGAAGATGCAGGACGTCGCTCTCCGCTTGGCCCCATCCTTATCGCCTTCATGGCCGGCGTTATCGCATGCTCGGTAATTGGAAACGTCTGGAGCCATGTCGAGCAGCAGCGAAAAGACGCCGCCAGGGTCGAGATGTCTATCGAGCAATCGCTCGGCCGCACGCGCTCGGTACATGTGTCGGTCGAGGTCAAGGACGGCGCGACGTGGGACACCGCGCGCGGCGACAGCCAAATGCTCATCCATATCGTGGGGCGCACGCTCAAAGGGCAGACGATTGACGAGTATCAATACGTCAATTCCGCTGGTGACGGCATCGAACTTAAGCCCGGCGACTACGAGCTCACCGTCGATGAACCGCCCGTCGCCACCGACGGCACGCGCTTCCGCGCCTCAAAGCGCATGGTTCCCGTGAGCTTTAACTCACAGGCGCCCGACACGGTCGACACCACACCGCAGGGTGGGTTCGACCTTTACGTAGATACCCAGTAGGCGCTCGCCGCTCATTCCGCTATGGCTACTCAATAATCGCCTGCCGTCCCGTCCAGCCGCCAAGAGTGGGACAATGGCCCTCGACACTATTGTTTACTTTTGGAGGAAGTAGCATGTCTACCGTCACTACCATCAAGCGCGGCGGCCTCACCGCGGCCATCGATTCCATGGGCGCCCAGCTCACGAGCCTTGCCCTCAACGGCAACGAGTATCTGTGGCAGGGCGACCCCGCCTTTTGGGGCAAGCACGCGCCCATCCTGTTCCCCATTGTGGGTTCGCTGCGCAACAACACGGCAACGTCTGCGGCCGGCACCTGCGAGATGCCGCGCCACGGACTCGCGCGCATCGTCGAGCACAAGCTGGTCGAGGTTTCGGAGGACGGCTCCTCGGTAACCTACGAGATCACCGACACGCCCGAGTCGCTCAAGGCCTTTCCCTTCCACTTTAAGCTCAACATGACCTATGCACTCACCGGCGACGCTACGCTCACCCAGACCTTTGCCGTCACCAACACCGGCGACGTGGATCTGCCGTTCTCGATGGGCGGTCACCCTGCCTTTAACGTGCCGGCTCCCGGTGCCGAGGACGAGGCATTCGAGGATTACGAGCTGGCGTTTACCGAGGCTTGGACTAACGAGGCCCCTATCATCACGCCCGACGGTCTTATGACGTTCGAGGGCAGCTACAAGGCTCCCGATAACTCGGACGTGCTGCCCATCACGCATCGCAGCTTCGATAACGACGCCATCATGTTCACCGATACCCCGGGCTCCACCCTCACGCTGCGCGGCCGCAAGTCGGGCCACGGCGTCAAGATCGACTTTGAGGGCTTTAAGTACATCGGCGTGTGGTCTGCCGCCAACGACGCTCCGTTTGTGGCGCTCGAGCCCTGGACCGGTCACACCACCATGGACACCGAGGACGACATCTTTGAGCACAAGGTCAACACCATCACCTTGGCTCCCGGCGCTACCGATAAACGCAGCTTTAGCGTCACCTTGCTCTAGAGGTTCCGCCGCTCGGTCGATGCTGCGCGCCGTCCAGAGCGATAATTTGTCATTCATAAGGCAAGGCATAGACCTTCTGGTCATGCCTTGCCTTTTTCATGCCACTTGTTCGCTCTGGACGTCGCTCGCCGGCATTGCCAAAACATCGACGTCCCCAATGACTACCGTGTGTCTATTAATTTTTCGAGCTTGTGCTGCGCTGCTGGTCGCTGGCGTATATCCTGTTAACTCGTCAGCATACGATTCAACAGGGAAGGCAGATTATGCATTCTCCCCATCAACGCGACGCGCATCCACAGCCGGTATGCAGCCGTCGCATCTTTTTGGGTAGCGCTCTCGCTGCGAGCGCTTCTGTCGTCGCCGGCACACTTGCCGGTTGCCAGCGCCCCTCCACGCTGGAAGTAGTTCAGCCCACGACGGGCGGCGGTCGCGACGACCTGTCCGATTCCGTGATCGGCAAGGACAAGATCCGCATCGGCATGGAGGCGGCCTACGCCCCGTACAACTGGCAGGTCTCCGAAGCCAGCGAGTACACCATCCCCATCGACAACGTGCAGGGCGCCTATGCCGATGGTTACGACGTGCAGATCGCCATGATCGTCTGCAAGGCCCTCGGTGGCGAGCCCGTTGCCGTCAAGCAGAGCTTCTCGGGTCTTATCGATTCGCTCAACAACGGCCAAATCGACCTCATCATCGCCGGCATGAGCGCCACGCCCGAGCGCGAGGAGTCCGTCGGCTTTTCCGATCCGTACTTCATTGGCTACTTTGGCCTGTTCGTAAAAGAGGGTTCCCCCTACCAAAACGCGACCAAGCTCAGCGACTTTAGCGGCGCTACGGTGCTCGGCCAAAAGGACACCATGCTCGATACCGTCATCGACGAGATCCCGGGCGTTGTCCACAAAAACCCGGTCGACTCGGTCCCCACGGTGTTTTCGAATGGCTCTGTTAGACCAGGATTGACACTGTCTCTTACACACATCTCCGAGCCCACGAGACTCCTGAGCATCTCGTATGCCG
>USOF01000255.1 GCA_900556285.1 uncultured Collinsella sp.
TAGTCATTGGGGACGTTCTTAAATGACTAGTCAAACAAGAACGTCCCCAACGACTAGTCGTTTAAGAACGTCCCCAATGACTACTTCGCTCTGGTGTAAAAAGCGTGCCATGCTTGGGTGGGGATTGTTATTCGTTTGTAAAGCCCCGCCGCGCTTGCGGTAAAGGTCTATCAAAAGCCCGTAAGAGACCGCAGATAACGCGGCTGTCGCCCGATTGGGGTCGTATCTTTCCAAACAGCAAAGCGGGCAGGGTGCCCGCGAGTTGCATGTATGAAAGGAAGATCATGCTCGATCAGGCTTATTCTCGTCGTCAGTTCCTCGGCCTCGCTGGTGGCCTTGCCAGCATCGTCGGTCTCGGTCTCGTTGGCTGCGGCGGCTCCGGCGCATCCGACGCCGCCGACAAGGGCAGCGCCGCTGCTGCCGAGTCCGTCTCCGGTGAGGTGACCTACGACGGTGCCTCCTCGTTCCAGGCCCTCGTCGAGGCTGCTGCCGAGAAGTTCATGGATGCCAACCCCGACGTCTCCGTCTCCGGCTCGGGCAACGGTTCGGGCAAAGGTCTGACCGCTGTTGCCGCCGGCACCGTCACCATCGGTAACTCCGACGTCTTCGCCGAGTCCAAGCTCGAGGCCGATCAGGTCAAGAACCTCGTCGACCACGAGGTCGCCGTCGTGGGCATGGGCCCCGTCGTCTCCAAGAACGTGACGGTCGACGACCTGTCCCTCGAGCAGCTCAAGGGTATCTTCTCCGGCCAGATCACCAACTGGAAGGAGGTCGGCGGCGACGACGCCACCATCGTCGTCCTCAACCGCAAGGCCGGCTCCGGTACCCGCGCCACCTTTGAGGCCGCCGTCTTTGGCGACGAGGCCGTCGACTTTAAGGGCGACGCCGAGCTCGACAAGTCCGGCGATGTCCAGACTCAGATGGGCAGCACCGACAACGCCATCTCCTACCTCGACTTCTCGCACTTTGATGACTCCAAGTTCAACGCCATCAAGGTCGAGGGCGTGGAGCCCAAGAGTGCAAACGTCACCGACGACTCCTTTAAGATCTGGGCTACCGAGCACATGTACTGCTCCAAGGACGCCGACGAGGCTACCAAGGCCTTCCTGGAGTTCATGCTCTCCGACGACGTCCAGGGCAAGCTCGTCGAGGAGCAGGGCTTTATCCCCGTCTCTGCCATGAAGGTCGTCAAGGACGCCAGCGGCAAGGTCTCTGCTAAATAAGTAATCGCCCCGGAAAGGTTTGCAATGGCAAAACAGCTGCCAAAGCGCGACCTTGAGAACGTGGGCCTGGGCGTCACGGGCGCGTGCGTAGCGCTCGTGACGCTTGTCGTTGCCGCGCTCATCTTTATGGTCGCCCAAAAGGGCCTCTCGGCTTTTGTCAAGGACGGCGTCTCGGTCGTCGAGTTTTTCACCGGCACCAAGTGGGACCTGGCCAACACAGCCGAAAACGGCCTGCCCTATACCGGCGCCCTGCCCCTGATCGTCACCTCGTTTGCGGTCATGGTGCTCTCCACGCTTATCGCGCTGCCCATCGCCATCGGCTCTGCCATCTTTGCGGTCGAGATTAGCCCTAAGTTTGGCTCTAAGATCTTTCAGCCGCTCATTGAGCTTTTGACCGGCATTCCCTCGGTCGTCTTTGGCCTGATCGGTTTTCACGTGGTCGTCGGTCTTATGAAGAGCGTTTTCCACGTGAGCACGGGCCTGGGCATCTTGCCCGGCGCCATCGTGCTGGCGGTCATGATTCTGCCGACGATGACCACGCTTTCGGTCGATGGCCTGCGCGCCGTGCCCGACGGCTACCGCCAGGGCTCGCTCGCGCTGGGCTACACCCGCTGGCAGACCATCTGGCACGTGGTGCTCAAGTCCGCCATGCCGTCGCTCATGACCGCGGTTATCTTGGGCATGACCCGCGCCTTTGGCGAGACGCTCGCCGTGCGCATGGTCATCGGCGGCATCGAGGCCATGCCGACGTCGCTGCTGTCGCCGGCTTCGACCATCACCACCACGCTCACCACGTCCATGGCAGTCTATGCCGAGGGCTCGGCCCAAGACGATGTTCTGTGGGCGCTCGGCCTGCTGCTGATGGGCATGAGCCTCATCTTCATCCTGATCATCCATCTCATTGGCCGCAAGGGGGCGAAGGCTCGTGGCTAGCACGCGCATCCATATCGACGAGGCGAGACTCGGGCGTGTCCAAAAACAGGACCGCATCGCCACGGGCGTGTTGACGGCAATCGTCGCCATCGTCATGCTCATCGTCGTTTCCATGGTGGCCTACATATTGTTCGAGGGCATCTCGACGCTGTTCCAGCCGGGCTTCCTCACGGAGCCGTCGCGCGCCAACGGCACCCAGGGCGGCGTGCTCTACCAGCTGTTCGACTCGTTCTACCTGCTGCTCATCACCCTGGTAATCTCGGTGCCTATCAGCCTGGGCGGCGCGGTCTTCCTGGTCGAGTACGCACCTGATGGCCCCGTCCGCGACATCGCCTCCACCGCCATCGAGACGCTGTCCTCGCTGCCTTCCATCGTCGTCGGCATGTTCGGCTTTCTGGTGTTCTCGGTGCAGCTGGGCTGGAAGTACTCCATCATCTCCGGCGCCGTCGCGCTCACCATGTTCAACATCCCCATCCTGGTGCGCGTGATCCAGCAGGCGCTCGAGGACGTGCCGCAGGCCCAGCGCGATGC
>USOF01000256.1 GCA_900556285.1 uncultured Collinsella sp.
CTGCAACGCCACCGCAAGGAGACACCATGGAGACTATCGAAGCACTCATTCACCGCCGCAGCTGCCGCAACTACAGCGATCGTCCCGTCGAGGCCGAAAAGCTTGCACGTATTATCGAAGCCGGCCAATATGCACCGAGCGGCATGGGCCGCCAGCCGGTGACGTTTGTCGCCGTCACCGACCCCGCGACCGTCGAGCGTCTCTCACAGCTCAACGCCCAGGTCATGGGCAGCAACAGCGACCCCTTCTATGGCGCCAAGACCGTTGTGGTGGTGCTGGTTGACCGCAGCGTGCCCACACATCTGGAAGACGGCTCGCTCGCCATGGGCAACCTGCTCAACGCCGCCTATGCACTGGGTGTCGATTCGTGCTGGATTCACCGCGCGCATGAGGTCTTTGACTCGCCCGAGGGCCTGGAGCTGTTGGCCAGCTGGGGCCTGCCCGCCGACGGCAGCCTGCGCGGTGTCGGTAACTGCATTCTTGGCTACGCCGAGGACACGCTACCCGAGGCAAAGCCGCGCCGCGACAACGTGGTGTATGTGAAGTAGTACAGGAGCGTCAGCAGGGGTAGCCAATTTGGGACGGGGCTATTTAGCTACCCCACTCGCAACTTATATTGACGTCGCCGTTGTCGTCGTTTCGTTCGTCTGAGTCGTTTCGGCGTCGTCGCCCTGTTCGTCCTCGTCCTTTTGCGCATCGGCGATGGTGGAGGCCGCCGCGACGATACCGCGCTGGGGCGCAACGCCCGTCTGGGTCTGTGCGCCCTCGACAACTTCTGTACCTGCATGCGCGAGCTCGGGCGATTTAAACACTGCGTCCAAGTTGGCGCCACCGCCGGCATAGCCAAGCGCAGCGAGTGCGATGACGATCACTGCAACGGCGGCCACGATCGGCACGTAGCGATGCCAGCCGGCGGGATTGAGCCCGCTGCGGCGAGCCGCCCCGCGGCTGATGTAGCCGAGCGTTCCGTCGTGCTTGAGCTTTGAGCCCACCACGCGTTTGCGGCCCCACAGCGAGGACTCTGCCTGCATTGCCAAGCGGGCGCTTGCCGAAGGATAGCCGTATTTAGTGCGCTTGAACGAGCCATCAAACCCCGAGGCGTGTTTGCCCCACGTCACCGATGTCGTGCGTCGGTTGACCGGCGCGGCACTCCGCCTTCTGCGGCTCGGTTTTGAAGTCTCAGCCATATGCCCTCGCACGCCGTAACCAAATCGAAACAATAACGCTTTGGACTGTAGCACACGCGTCGCGCGCGGTCACGGGCGCCTCGCTCAACGGTCATCGTCCTTCAGCAAGCGCCACAGAGTTGTACGGCTTATGCCCAGCACCTCCGCCGCACGGGTTCGGTTGCCGTGGAGATGGTCTACAACCAGATGCGCGATATCTCGCTCGGTATCGGCCAGCGGTCGCAGGATATACAGGTCACTTTCGAGCGTCGGGGCGCCAAAGGTTGCGGTCTTAATCACGTCCTCTTGGGCGAGCACTTCCTCCGCCACAGCGCGGTCCACCGTGCCCGCCCCCACCAATATATACAGTCGTTCCGAGACCTCGCGGAGCTGCAGATAGTTGCGCGGCCAGCGGTAAGCATCGAGCGTCTTCGTCGCCGCGGCAGACAGCGCGGGCGTTGCCGTCCCAAATGCATCAGCGAGATATTCCAAATAGCGCGCAACCTTCGTCGACGCGGCTCCCTGCTCGGCGATTGCCGGCGCCACGCTCACCGCACAGGCGAAGCGCTCGGTCACAAAGGCGGCTTGATCACTTTCGCTGCCGCCCGGCATGTCATTCGCCGTCAGCACCACATGGCAGCGCGTCGCCAACGCGGTGTCGGCCATCGTGGAGACCAGCTCGCGGAGGCGCTGGGGGCCAACCGCGTTCCAGCCCTCAATGCAAAGGGTCAGCCCTGTTTGGAACAACGGCGATTCGGCGCTTTTGAGCACATGGCGCCAACCGCGCTCGGTGAGCTCATCGAGCGCAACGGAAACAAAGGGCTGACCGGCAAAAGGACCGTCCAGATAGAGGCGCTTGGCGATCTCGACCTGACCCGCTCCCAGCTCGCCCTCGAGCATAAGGGGCACACCGCGCGCGTAACTCTCTGCAACCGGCGCAGCCACCGAGGCCGCCCCCTCAGCGATGCCGTACGCGCTCGATTCGTAGCGGGCCTCAACCTCGTCGGCGTTGAGCCACTCGATGCCCGCATGCGCCGCGGCGCCGCGCACCTCGCGGACCACGACGGCCCAAAGGCCCCCGCCCTCTTTGTCGGTGGGGCGAACGGTCAGGCTCAGGCGCGTACCCGCGCGCCCCATAACAAGACGCGCGCCGTCTCCTATACGGTCGAGACGCTCAGCGACAAAAGCCGCCACATCCCGCTCAAGCGCCGCGCCATTCATGGTAGAGATCGCGACGTCCCCACGCGCATCGATTGCCAATGCCGAGGCCCCGGCAGCAGCTAGGGCATCGGTCAAGATGTTCAGCTTGGCATCGCTATCCATGATTTGCCCCTGTCCGCAGCGACGTGCAACCGCCGACGGTCGCACGACCGAGTGTTTCAAAATTGAACGATATTGCTCACCAAACACTATAGGGCAGAAAGCGTCATCCTGCGAGTATAGGTGTTGCCCCGCATCGCCATCCTGGCGGGGCGATAAGAGCTCTTCGGGACCTGTCTCTTATACACATCTCCGAGC
>USOF01000257.1 GCA_900556285.1 uncultured Collinsella sp.
GGCTGGCGGTGACCGTTCTGCCGTCACTGGCGGCACTACCGTGCTTTCCGATTGGATTGTGGTGAAAATTACCAGCGAGCCTGGCCAGAGCTTCCTGGATAAGATGATCGCCATGGTCGAGGGCGCCGCCCGCAAGAAGACCCCCAACGAGGTCGCGCTCGAGATCTTTCTGGTTGCTCTGTCCGTCATCTTCATCCTCGTGACGCTCGCACTGTACTGCTACTCGAGTTTCTCTGCAGGGCTCAACGGTATGGCGAACCCCACGGCCGTGACCACGCTCGTGGCGCTGCTCGTGTGCCTGGCTCCCACAACCATCGGTGCCCTTCTGTCCGCCATTGGCATCGCCGGCATGAGCCGACTGAACGAGGCCAACGTGCTGGCCATGTCCGGTCGCGCCATCGAGGCCGCCGGCGACGTCGACATCCTCATGCTCGACAAGACCGGCACCATCACCCTGGGTAACCGCCAGGCCGCCGAGTTCATTCCAGTCGACGGCGTCGATCCCGCGGAGCTGGCCGATGCCGCGCAGCTGTCCTCTCTGGCGGATGAGACCCCCGAGGGCCGCTCTATCGTCGTGCTCGCCAAGGAGCAGTTTGGGCTGCGCGGCCGCACACTCGAGGATAAGGGCATGGAGTTCATCCCCTTCACCGCGGCGACCCGCATGTCCGGTGTGAACTACGCCGACAGCGAGATTCGCAAGGGTGCGGCCGATTCCGTTCGCGCTTATGTGGAGGCTGCCGGAGGAGTGTTCTCGAAGGAGTGCGACGAGGCCGTCGAACGCATTGCGAAGGTGGGTGGCACCCCGTTGGTCGTGGCAAAGGACCGACGTGTGCTGGGTGTCGTCTACCTTAAGGACATCATCAAGTCCGGCGTGAAGGAAAAGTTCGCCGACCTGCGCCGCATGGGTATCAAGACCATAATGGTGACGGGTGATAATCCGCTGACGGCCGCGGCAATCGCCGCCGAGGCCGGTGTGGATGACTTCCTGGCCGAAGCGACGCCCGAGGGCAAGCTCGATAAGATCCGCGCGTTCCAGCATGAGGGCCATCTGGTCGCGATGACCGGCGACGGCACCAACGACGCGCCGGCACTGGCGCAGGCGGATGTCGCCGTGGCCATGAACACGGGAACCCAGGCTGCCAAGGAGGCCGGCAACATGGTCGACCTCGACTCCAGCCCCACCAAACTCATCGATATCGTGCGTATCGGCAAGCAACTGCTCATGACCCGCGGCTCGCTCACGACCTTCTCGGTCGCCAACGACGTCGCCAAGTATTTCGCCATCATCCCGGCGCTATTCTCGCCGATCTACCCCGGGTTGGACGCCCTCAACATCCTGGGGCTCACCAGCCCGTTGACTGCCGTGCTGTCCGCCATTATCTACAACGCGCTGGTCATCGTCGCGCTGATTCCTGCCGCCCTGAAAGGCGTGAAGTACCGCGAGCTTTCGTCCGGCCAGCTGCTGACCCACAACCTGCTGGTGTGGGGCCTGGGCGGTATTGTGGCGCCGTTCGTATTCATCAAGATTATCGACATGCTGCTGGCCTTGTTCGGCATTGGCATGATGTAGACGGAGGTATGTATGTTCAAAGGTATCGCATCGCGCGCACTTGGCGTGTTCGCGCTGTTTACCGTTGTCTGCGGTCTGGGCTATACGCTCGTCGTGACCGGCATCGCCCAGGTTGCGTTCCCGTATCAGGCGAACGGTTCGCTCATTACGGTCGACGGCAAGGTTGTGGGTTCCGAGCTCATCGGCCAGAACTTCGAGGATGAGGACCACATGTGGGGCCGCATCCAGAACGTGTCAATTTTCGAAGGCGAAGATGGCGAGCTCATGGCGTATGGTGCCCCATCCAACCTGTCCCCGGCGAGTGAGGAGTATCGGCAGCTTGTGGATGCGCGCGTGAAGAAGATCCGCGCCGCCAACCCCGATGCCGATATGGATGCTGTGCCCGTCGACCTGGTGACGTGTTCTGGCTCAGGGCTCGACCCCGAGATCTCCCCCGATGCCGCCGAGTACCAGGTACCGCGCCTGGCGAAGGCCACGGGCAAGAGCGAAGGCGAGGTTCGCGAGATCATCGCCCAGTGCACCAAGGGCCGATTCCTGGGCGTCTTCGGCGAGCCTACGGTCAACGTGCTCAAGGTGAACCTTATGCTGGACGGCGCGCTGTAGGTGAGGGAGTGGCGGATGAGGGCATGACTGACTATCTGAGCCCTTAATTCCACCCCGCCCATCAGTTGCAGTGGAATACGGACTGTTTTGGCTGTCAAAGGCCTTATCTACTCCGTATTCCACCGCAACTATTTTGTGAGGGTCGGGATTGAAGGTGGAGAGTGCGAGCGAGTGCGAATGCGGCGGTTGCTGATACGATAGGTGTGTTAGCAACTGCCGCCGAGCGGCTTAAACGAAAGGAACCCTGTATGGAGTCTTCCGCCTATCCGATGCTCTTTAGCCCCATCAAGGTCGGTACGACCGAGGTCAAGAACCGTGTCTTTATGCCGCCGGTGTCCACCAACCTGGCCGACCACGGCTATGTGACCGACGACCTGGTCGATCACTACCGCGCTCGTGCCAAGGGCGGCGTGGGCCTGATCATCACCGAGGTCGTGACGGTCGAGCCCACCTATACCTATCCTGTCTCTTATACACATCTCCGAGCCCACGAGACTCCTGAGCATCTCGT
>USOF01000258.1 GCA_900556285.1 uncultured Collinsella sp.
TCATGCCGAAATGGCGCGAAGCACGCGGTTGACAAAACTATAGAGACACGTCCCAGAAAATCATCGCCAAATTAGCTACTTGATGCAATTAGCGCCACGGGTCAGCTTCGAACATCGGCTCACGCTCGGGGCGTCGGTCGCTGTAGGGGTCGTAACCGTCATCGTCCTCGTTCTCGGCACGAATGTAGGGGTCGCACGGCTTGGGCGCCGGTTTCGGTGCGGGCTTTGGTGCGGCGGACGCGGCGTTAGTCGCCGGCGTGTTCGTCTTGATCTCGACGTTCATCTGCATATCTCCTTGCCATGTACTCATGCTCAACATCATCGATTGTCGCACGAAAAAGGGCGGCGGGCCCAATTGGATCCGCCGCCCTTGGCGTTTTGCGATGAGGGGCGGTTTTAAAGCCGGCCCCAAAAATCTACTCAGCGTCGGGGACCTCGTAGGTGGCCGCCGGCGTGTTGTCGCACACGACGGTAAAGCCGCCGTCCTTGTCGGCATCGACCGTCACCTGATCGCCCTCGCGCACCGTGCCGTCGATGATAGCGGCGGCGATGGCATCCACGACCTCGCGCTGAACCAGACGCTTGAGCGGACGGGCGCCAAAGACCGGGTCCAGGCCGCCCACGGCGAGCATCTGCTTGGCCGCCGGGGTGATGGCAAGCGTCATGCGCTCCTTGGCCAGACGCGCGCGGACGTCGGCGAGCTGGATGTCGACGATCTTCTCGATCTGCGCCATACCGAGCGGATGGAACACCACGATATCGTCGATACGGTTGAGGAACTCGGGGCGGAAGGTCTGAGCCATGGCCGCGTCGACCTGATGGCGCATCTCCTCCTCGTCCTTGCCGGAAAGCTCGGCGATGGCCTTGGAGCCCACGTTGGACGTCATGATGATAATCGTGTTCTTGAAGGACACCTGGCGACCCTGGCCATCGGTCAGACGACCGTCATCAAGTACCTGCAGCAGCACGTTAAAGACATCCGGATGAGCCTTCTCCATCTCGTCGAGCAAGATCACGGAGTACGGACGACGGCGCACGGCCTCGGTGAGCTGACCGCCCTCGTCGTAGCCCACGTATCCCGGGGGCGCACCAATCAGACGCTGGACGCTGAACTTCTCCATATACTCGGACATGTCGATACGCACGAGCGCGCGCTCGTCATCGAACAGGCACTCGGCAAGCGCCTTGGCGAGCTCGGTCTTGCCCACGCCGGTGGGGCCCAGGAAGAAGAAGCTGCCGATGGGCTTGTCTGGATCGGAGAGACCCGCACGGCTGCGGCGCACGGCCGCGGCGACAGCGGAGACCGCCTCGTCCTGGCCGATGACGCGCTTATGCAGCTCGCCCTCCAAGCCCTTCAGCTTGTCGAGCTCGCCCTGCATCATCTTAGAGACGGGCACGCCGGTCCAAGCGCTCACGACCTCAGCGATCTCATCGGAGGTCACCTGCTCGTTGAGGCCCTCGCCGTCCTGCTGCTTTTGCGCCTCGAGCGCAGCCTCGGAATCCTGAATCTGCTGCTGCAGGCCCGGAATCACGGAGTAGCGCAGCTCGGACGCACGGCCCAGGTCGCCGTTGCGCGTCGCACGCTCCTCTTCGCTCTTGGCCTCGTCGAGCTGTCCCTTGAGCTCCTGCACGTGGTCGATGGCGTTCTTCTGGTTGAGCCAGCCGGCCTTTTGCACGTTGAGCTTTTCTTGGACCTCGGCAATCTCTTGGCGCAGGGCCTCCAGACGCTCCTTGGAGGCGTCGTCGGTCTCCTTCATGAGCGCCTGCTCCTCGATCTGCAGCTGGGTGAGCTGACGCGTGGTGGCATCGATCTCGACCGGCATGCTGTCGAGCTCCATGCGCAGGCGGCTTGCCGCCTCATCGACCAGGTCGATGGCCTTGTCGGGCAGGAAGCGGTCGGCGATGTAGCGATCGGAGAGGTCGGCAGCTGCCACGAGCGCGCTATCGGTGATATGCACGCCGTGGAAGATCTCGTACTTCTCCTTGAGGCCACGCAGGATCGAGATGGTGTCCTCGACGGTGGGCTCGGAGACCATCACGGTCTGGAAACGACGGGCGAGTGCCGCGTCCTTCTCGATGTACTTGCGATACTCGTCGAGCGTAGTCGCGCCGATTGCGTGTAAGTCGCCACGGGCGAGCGCCGGCTTGAGGATGTTGCCGGCGTCCATGGAGCCCTCGGTGGCACCCGCGCCCACGATGGTATGGAGCTCATCGATGAACAGGATGACCTTGCCTTCGGACTTCTGCACCTCCTTGAGCACGGCCTTGAGACGGTCCTCGAACTCGCCGCGATACTTCGAGCCGGCGACGAGTGCGGAGACGTCGAGCGTCACGAGGCGCTTGTTACGCAACACGTCGGGCACCTGACCATCTGCGATGAGCTGGGCAAGCCCCTCGGCGATGGCGGTTTTTCCCACCCCCGGCTCGCCGACCAGTGCGGGGTTATTCTTGTTTTTCCGGCACAGAATGCCGATGACCGTGTCGATCTCCCGTTCTCTCCCGATCACCGGGTCCATGCCTGACGCCTTGAGAATCAGATCTTCACTGAACTGCTCCAAAAGTTTCGTTGTGACCGCCTCCTTTTTTCCTCTCACGGGAGCGCCCTGCTCCCAGTGCAGATAGTCCACCGCATGGGTAAACAGCTCGTCGGTGCTGATGCCGTTGAGCTTCAAAAGCTCATATG
>USOF01000259.1 GCA_900556285.1 uncultured Collinsella sp.
GCAGGAGGTTGATCGCCTGGCGATCTTTATGGGCACCGAGGGTGCCGGCCTGGGCGCCAAGACTATCGCGGGCTGCGACCGAGCCGTGCGCATTCCGATGGCGCACGGGGTCGATTCGCTCAACGTGGCCGCGGCGAGTGCCGTCGCCTTTTGGCAGCTGTGCCCGCACGTGAGCAACGAGTATCACTACCAGCCGGGGCTGTATCACTAGGCAGATAGTTTGCACCGGGCTCTGACTCGGGGTGTTTCGGTCGACGTCGGTCGGTGTTAAGCTGCTATTAGCTTAGGTCTTTAATTACTGTTTTGTCGGTTGACGTACGCTTTTGGGGAGGGCGTGTGGCTAAGAAATCTACGGCTATCGATGTAACGCAGGGTGTTATTTGGCAGCAGCTGCTTTCGCTGTGCGTTCCCATCTTTTTTAGTTCGTTTTTTCAGCAGGCCTACACGCTTATCGGTACCTATATCGTCGGTCAGTTTGGCGGCAAGCTCGCGCTAGGTGGCATTCAAGCTACGATGGTGCTCACCGAGCTCTGCATTGGCTTTTGCGTTGGCGTCGGCGCCGGCTGCGCGGTCATTACCGGTCAGTATTTTGGCCAGCACGATGATGAGCGACTGAGTCGTTCGGTCCATACGGCCATGACGCTCGCGCTGGTGGGCGGTATCGTTTTCTCGATTCTTGGCATAGTGTTCGTTGAGCCCATGCTGGTACTTATGAACACTCCGCATGAACTTTTGGCCGAGGGCGTGGCCTATGCTCGTTGCTATTTTGCCGCCATGGTTGCGGCGCTGCTGCTCAATATGGGAACGGCACTGCTGCGCGCCGTGGGCGACACGCGCGGGCCTGCCGTGATCATTGCCTCTGGCTGCCTGGTTAACGTGGTGCTGGATATCATTTTTGTCGCTGTGTTGCATATGGAGGCGCTGGGCTGCGGCATCGCAGTGGCGCTGACCATTTGCTCCAATGCAACGATGATCGTGTTGCGCATGATGCGCGCTCCGGGTGCATGGCGTCTTTCGCTGTCTAAGCTCGGCATCGATCCGGGCATTTGTAAGAGCATGATCTCATGCGGTCTGCCGCTTGGCTTTCAGTCTGCTGCGTATTCGATTTCCAACGTTTTGATTCAGGTGTCGGTCAACTCGTTTGGTGCCGATGTCACCACGGCGTGGGGTCTTTCGGGCCGCCTGGATGGCATTGTCTGGATGGTTACCGAGGCGCTTGGTGTGTCGATCACCACGTTCTCGGCACAGAACTTTGGCGCGCGCAACTACGAGCGCATGCGCAAGGGTTACCATACGTCGCTCGTGCTGTCCTTTATGCTCATTGGCGGCCTGTCTGCCGTGCTCCTGGTGTTCTCGGGTCCTCTGTCGCGTTTGTTTGTCGACGATGCTTCGATTTCGGCGTACACCACGACGATTCTTCATTTCATCGCGCCGTTCTACGCGATCTTCTCGATTATCGAGAACGCCTCGGGTTCCATCCGCGGCGCCGGCGTGAGTCTGCAGCCTATGATGCTCACCATCTTTGGCACCGTCGTACTCAGAGTGATTTGGGTGTTTGCGATCATGCCCTTCGATCCGTCGCTCGAGCATCTACTGCTGGTCTACCCCGTAACCTGGGTAATCACCGCCATGATGTTCACCGTCTACCATCACAGCGGCAACTGGCTCGGCCGCGCCACCGCCTAGCCATTCGGGACGTCCCCAATGGCTAGTATTCGATGCCTTGGCGGGCTAGGAGTCCTTCGTCGAAGTAGTGTTTGATGGGGCGCATTTCGGTGACAAGGTCGGCGAGGTTCGCGAGGGGCAGCAAGCCCCGGCCGGTGAGCACGAGCTCCGTGGTGGCGGGCTTTATCGCGATCAGCGCTTCGACATCCTCGCGCGTCACGAAGCCGCGGCGCATGGCCTCGCCGAGTTCATCCAAAATCAGAACGTCGACCTGTGATATCTGCTCGCATGCGAGCTCCATGATCTGCGCGGCGCAAGCCTCGGGTGTGTCGCGGTCGGCTTGTACGATGCGTAGCCCTAAACGAGGTGCTGCATCATGTTCGGCGCAGTGCAGCTTCTTGGCAAACTGAAGCATGAGCACGTTAAGTCCATAGCCCGTGGCACGCAGCGCGAGCCCCAGCGCAGCCGTCGTCTTGCCCTTGCCGTCGCCCGTATAGATTTGAACCTTGCCGACTTCCAGTGATGCCATCTCTGTCTTTTCGTGCCCGGCGTCGGTTTATCGCCGTCCGGGTTGGGTATTCTAGAAAGCATTATCAACCCCAGTAGATGGAGTTCAAGCAGATGGAGATGGATGACAACAAGCGTAGACGGAATATGATCCTCTACGTGCTCATCGCCTTCGTCGTCTACCTCGTGCTCTCGACCGTTCTGTTCCCCAACATCGGTCACACGCAGCAGATTACGAAGACCGATTACTCGACGTTTGTCAAAGCGCTCGATAAGAAGAGTGTCGACAAGGTCGAGTACAACACGGACGATTACTCGATTTATTACACCAAGAAGGGCGAGGACGAGAACATCGCCTATAAGACGACCGGTGTGCCGAACGATGCGGGCTTTACCGATCGCGTGCTTGAGTCTGGCGCTTCGCTGGAGTCGGTCGTTCCCGATAAAAACTCGGGTTTGATGACCTACTACCTGCTTACGCTCATCCTTCCCATGGCGATTTTCTTCCTG
>USOF01000260.1 GCA_900556285.1 uncultured Collinsella sp.
AGCGAGGAAGCCGCCGACGATGCCGCCCAGGAAGCCGAAGCCCACACCCGAGCCTCCAGCGTCGATCATGCCGGTATCGGCGTTGATGGGAAGACCCTGGATGGCAATCATACCGGCAACAAAGCCGGGGACGAGCGCCGGACGCTTGCCGATGGACTCGGCGATGTAAGCGGAGAGCACCGGAACCATGAGGTTCATGGCGATACCGCCGATAATCTTGAGCATCGCGGCAAAGCTGTTGTAGTCGGCAGCCGTCGAATCAAAGGACGTGATGCCCCACAGGAACGAAATGGCGGTCAGAACACCACCGGCAACGACGAAGACCAGCATGTGGCTGACGCCGTTCATGAGGTGCTTGTAGATGACGTGACCGATGGACTCCTTCTCCTCGACCTCGTCCTCGACATCGGCGGCAGCGGCAACCGTGTCGTCGCCCTTGGCGGCGAGCGCGCGGTCGATCAGCTTTCCGGCGGCCTCGACGGACAGGGCCTTGGAAACACCGACGGAAACCATGGGCTTGCCGGCGAAACGCTCAGCCTGGACATCCTTATCGGCTGCGACGACGACGGCCTTGGCACCAGCGATCTCACTCTTGGTGAGCTCGTTCTCGACACCGACCTGGCCATGTGTCTCGACCTTAATGGTCAGACCACGCTCGGCAGCAGCCTTCTCCAGCGCCTCCTTCGCCATGAAGGTGTGCGCAATGCCGGTCGGGCAACCGGTCGCGGCGATGATGTCAAACTTAGCCATGTGTCCCTCCTTCTTGAGTACAGCGCCCGCGGGCGCTCCCCTACACGCGCTTCGATGCGCGTTTTTCCACAACTGAAAGATACCAACCTACCGTCCGCGTGAGAAGAGCTAAGGTGCAAATCTCCGGTGAAAGGTTCTTTCATAACCGTAAACGGTAAGTGAAAGTTTACCATCAACACTTGAAACGGCAAGGTGTATCTTGTAATTGAAAATGCCCGTATACTATGGCATGGCGTAGTAAATTAGATTTTCATGCCAACCAGGAGCCATCCATGACCGATAGTAGCAAGAGCGCACTTTCCCTCATTAGCACCCATCAGGGATACAGCGAGTCCGAGCAGCGCATTGTCGACTATATATTGGAGCACCAGTCCGAGGCGCCACGCCTCACGGCCGCTCAGCTCTCGCGCGCCGCCGCCACGTCCGAGGCGACCGTTTCTCGCTTCTGCCGCAAGCTTGGCTTTGGTAGCTTCCGCAGCTTTCAGTTTTCGTTGGCGAGGGATTTGGAAAGCCAGCGTAACGAGGGCCTGACTGACGAGGTCTCGCTCGACAATATGGAGCAGAGCCTAAAAAATATCCTCGCCGCCAAGGTGAGTGAGCTTAATGCGACCATCGACGGCATAGATCACGACACGTTGGCCGCAGTTGTACACGCGCTTAAGAATGCCGGCGTTATTGAGTTCGCCGCCGTGGGCAATACGAACGCGGTCGCGCTCGATGCGACGTTTAAGTTTTCGCAGCTGGGCCTGCGCTGCATGGCGAGCACCATTAGCGAGACATCAATCGGCTTTGCGCTCACGTTACGCCCGGGTGACGTCATCGTGCTAATCTCAAACTCTGGCAAATCGCGCCGACTGAATCGCATGGCAAAAGCGGCTCACAACTGCGGCGCAACCGTAGTCGTCATCAGCAGCGACAGTAAATCCCCGCTCGCGCGCCTGGCAGACTACACTTTTAACACCGTCAACCACGAAGCGCTGCTGACAACGGGCGACTTTGCGTTCTCTAAGATCAGCGCCACGATGATCATCGAAGTCATCTACAACTTCCTGCTGCCCGAGATTGAAGACGCTCGCGAGCATATCAGCTACTACGAGGAGCTCATCCAGCCGGATAAGGTCGTTGAGTAAAACGCGTAGTGGGACAAAAATTTCAGTCCATTTTGTCCCACCAACACCGCTGATACGACCTAACCTCGAGTTTCTTCGAGCATCTGCTTCGCGTGGGCCAAGCTTGCCTCGGACTGATCGCCGCTCAACATGCGGGCGATCTCGGCGGTACGCGCTTCACCGGTTACCTCGTCCAAATGCGTCTGGGGAACATCGCCCGGTTCCTTGCTGACGACATAATGCTTGTCAGCCATGACGGCGACCTGCGCCAAGTGGGTTACGACAATCACCTGATGCGTAGCGGCGAGATCTGCCAGCACGCCCGCGAGCGCACGCGCCGTGGAGCCACCGACGCCAGCATCGACCTCGTCAAACACCAGCGTATCGACACCGTCCGCGTTACCGAGGACAACCTTACTTGCCAACATGACGCGGCTGAGCTCGCCGCCCGACGCAATGCGGCGCAGGGGACGTGGAGTCAAACCGGCACCGCTGCGGTATAGCAGCTCGTAGCTCGAAGGACCAACGGGCGTCCACTCAGCACGGGGAAGATCGCGCGACTCCCAGACGAGCTCGGCGCCGCCCATCTCCAGGCGAGCCATCTGGCGGCCAACCTCGTGACAGAAGCGCGGGGCCGCTGTATTGCGGGCGCGCTTAAGTGCCTTGGCAGCGGCAAACAACTCGCGCTCAGCGCTCCCGAGTGCCTCACGCGCCTTTTTGATCTGTTCATCGCCATCATCGACCAGGGACAGCAGCTCTTGCGAGCGATCGCGCATGGCAAAAACATCGTCCATGGTGGGGCCCCACTGACGCAACAGG
>USOF01000261.1 GCA_900556285.1 uncultured Collinsella sp.
CTCGCGCTCGCGCTCTACCACCAGGGCAAGCGTCGGCGTCTGCACGCGGCCGGCAGAGCGCACGTTACCAAAGCCGCCAAACTTGGCAAGCGTCAGGTAGCGCGTGAGCACCGCACCCCAAATGAGGTCGATGTGCTGACGGCTCTCGCCGGCGTCGGCCAGGTTCTGGTCGAGCGAGACGAGGTTATCGAAGGCCTGCGTGATCTCGGCCTTGGTAAACGAAGAGTACTGGGCGCGGGCAACCGGCAAGTCCGGCGCAACCTCGCGCACCTTGTTGAGAGCGTCCGAGCCGATCAGCTCGCCCTCGCGGTCGAAGTCCGTGGCGATAATGACGCTGTCGGACTTTTTAGCGAGGTTCTTGAGCGAGCGGATGAGTTCCTTCTCGGCCGGTAGCTTAATGACGGGCGCCCAGGTGAGATACGGCAGGCTCTCGAGCTTCCAGCCCTTGATGGAGATGCCATCGGCAAGGAACGGCTTACGCTTGGTGTCGTAAGGCGGACGAGCCAGACCATCGGGCATGTCGGCCGGCAGCATCTCGCCGTCCTCGGTGACCGAATACCAACCCAGCTTTTTATCGAACAGCACGCTGTCGCAAAAATCGGGCGCCAGGATGTGACCGGCAAGGCCGATGGTCACGCACTCCTCGCCCTTCCACTCAAAACGGTAGATAGCGGTGTTGTACACCTTGTCCTTTTTGGGTTTGCCCGTGGACAGACGCTCGGCGATCTGACGCGCGGCGTCGTTTTTCTCGGCGATGATGAGCTTCAAAAGAGGCTCCTATCTCGTGTCTCTGCGGCTACGCCCGCCCGTATGGCGGCCGATTTACGCCCTTGCTTGCTCGATCTGCCCGATGAGCCAATCGCACCAGGCATCCATGCCCTCGCCCTTGCGCGCGCTCACGGCAAACCGCGGCGCCTGCGGATTGAGGTCATCGAGTGTCTTAGTATACCTATCCATGTCAAAATCGAAAGCCGGGGCAACGTCGACCTTGTTGAGCAGCTGCGCGCCGGCATGCTGGAAGATGCCCGGGTACTTGATAGGCTTGTCGTCGCCCTCGGGCACCGAGAGGATCATGATGGACAGGTTCTCGCCCAGGTCAAAGTCGACTGGGCAGACCAGGTTGCCCACGTTCTCGATAAAGATGACGTCGATGCTGTCCAGACCCACCGCCTGGTCGAAGGCGTCGACGGCCTCCATGATCATGTTGCCCTCGAGGTGGCACAGGCCGCCCGTGTTGATCTGGATGGCGGGCATGCCGGCTTCCTTCATGGTGATGGCGTCGACGTCCGAGGCGATATCACCCTCGATGACGGCGCAACGCAGGCCGGCTTTGTCGCGCAGGCGCTCGTTGGTGCCCAGGATCGTGGTGGTCTTGCCCGAGCCGGGACTCGACAAGACGTTGATCACGTAGGTGTTTGTCTCTGTGAATCGCTGACGCAGCTGATCTGCCAGGCGCTCGTTGCGCGATAGGATCGGCGATGCGATATCAATCGTTTTCTCGGCCATACTTAGCGCTCCTTACTTTTGCCCCTTTATACCCCATCGCCAGATGGCTAGCGGGTTAATCGTCGGGGGTTTCGATCTCGATCCTCGCAATGTCGAGCTCGCGGCCGTGCAGCAGGCGCACATTGGCGCCGCCGCACTGAGGACAGCGGCAGTGGAAGCGGTCGTGGTCGAAGACCTCGCCGCAGTCTAGGCATTCGCTTTGCGGATGAATCTCCTCTACGGCAAGCTCGCAGCCTTGTGTGAGCGGGTCCTCGTCGCGAAATGTCTCCCAGGCAAAGTCGAGCGCCTCGCGAACGACCTCGGTCATATCCCCGATACGCAGCGTTACCAAAACGGCGCGTGAGGCACCCGCCCCACGCGCCGCGCGAATCACTGTATCGAGTATGCCGTTGACAATGCCAACCTCGTGCATACCGATTTACTCCTCGTCGTCCTCGTCGTCCGAGAACAGGTCCAGACGGCTCACAAACAAGCCCTCCTTGCCCTCGCGCGCGGTAATGACCACGCGAGCGATGGCGAGCGAAATCTCGTAGAGCGAGAGCAGGGCGCCATACATGAGACCCAGCGTAACGGGCGAGCCGTCGGGCGTAATCACAGCCGAGCCCGCAAGCAGGCCAACGTATACGTAACGCCAGGCGCTGCGGAAGGCCGCATAGGACACAATATGGAAGACGGACAGGTAGAAGATGATGAGCGGCAGCTCAAACGCCACACCAAAGCCGATCATAAAGAGCAGCTCCATGTTGACGTAGTTCTCCAGATCGGGCAGCGCCGTGGCGACGGCCGAGGTCTCGCCGATGAGCCACTCAAAGCCCGCAGGAATGATGATGAAATAGCAGAAGATGGCGCCCAGGAAGAACAACACCGTCGAGGCGAGCACCGTGGGCACGACCCATTTGCGCTCGTTGGGACGCAGTGCCGGCAGGAAAAATGCCAGAATCTGCCAGATGATCATGGGTGTGCACATGACCACGGCCATCTTGATGGCCAGCGAGAAGCGCAGGCCAAAGCCGCCGAGCGTGGTTGTGATGTAGAACTTACCGTCCGGCACAAAGGAGCGGATGGGGTCTTCCAAGATGTCGAGCACCACGGGCGTGGCGAAATACAGCACGATGGCTGCGGCAAACACCGAGACGACCACGATGGTCAGGCGGCGACGGCGCTCTCCCA
>USOF01000262.1 GCA_900556285.1 uncultured Collinsella sp.
GGGCTCCTGTCGTTTCCGTGCCCCTGGATTGGGTCATAGTGTCTGTCCGTCCTCTGCCTGCGGCGTTGTCTTGCTCCGGATGCGGTATGCTCAACCTGCGGCGCCTTAGAGGTAGTCATTGGGGACGTTCTTAAATGACTAGGTTGGGTAAATTACTTTTCGAGTTTATTTAATCTGTTTTGTTAGAAATTAAGCTGCCTACCTGCTCAAAGTAATTAACAGCCTTCATCTGCTATTGAAAATATTGCTCGAAAAATCGTCCGAGAAGTCGCGGGGTGGTTTTTACCGCGTCGTTCGTCAAGTGATTTGGCAAGTTCTTGGTTGGATATTGGTCAGTTTTGGGGCAACCTTGCCAAAAGCTTGACGAATGCAAATCTAGACGTCGGCGAATGAACACTTTGAGCGAGCCCGGTGCAAAATTCTGGGCTGATTCTCGATAATTGCCTTCAATCGCCCCTTGCCAAGCGCTAGCCTCGCTTACAATCTGCTCCGACATTCGCGCGCCGTCCGGCGCTTAAGAGGGGAGGGCCCCATGGCAAACGAGATTTGGACCATCAAGCGTTGTCTCGAGTGGACCAAGGAGTACCTGGCCGAGCGCGGCGAGAAGCACCCCCGTCTTTCTGCCGAGTGGCTGCTGTGCGCCGCCACGGGCCTGGCGCGCATTGACCTATATATGCGTATGGACGAGACGCTTAACGCGGCCCAGCTCGAGACCATGCATGCGGCCGTCGTTCGTCGCGCCAAAGGCGAGCCGCTACAGTACATCACCGGCAGCACGCAGTTTCGCATGATTGACGTCGCGTGCGCCCCCGGTGTGCTCATTCCGCGCCCCGAAACCGAGATGCTCGTCGAGGAAGTCCTCAATTATCTGGATGCCGAGGTGCTGAGCCCCGAGGCTGCTGCCCGTCAGCGTGTTGAGCTGCCTTGGAACGATGAGGTCGAGGAGGCACGCAAGGCCGAGGCCGCGCTGGCAGACGAACGGGCGACCGCCGAGCGCCGTGCCGCTAACCTGACGGCTGCCGATGAGGCGGCGCTAGGCGGCGACGTACTGGGCAGCCGTGCCTATGCCGAGGAACTGGCCGATCGCGAGGCCGAGGAAGCCGCCGCGCAGGCAGCAGAAGCCGAAGTCGCGGAAGCCGCCGAGTCCGAGCTCGACGAATACGGCATCGCCATCGAGAGTACCGACCAGGAAACGGCTTCAGCTCAGGATGCCGCTTCGCCTGCCCCAGCCGAGCCCCGCACTGCCCGCGTTCTCGAGGTCGGCTGCGGCACGGGCTGCATTTCGCTCTCCCTTGCCTGGGAGCGCCGCGGTCACGTTACCTGCACCGCCACCGATATCGAGCCGCGCGCCATCGATCTGGCCACCAAAAACCGCGACGCCCTCGGCCTCACGGCAGATGAGGTTGCCTTTAGCCTCACCAACCTGGTGAGTTCCATTCCCCGCGAAGAGTGGGGCACCTTTGATGTGCTCGTCTCCAACCCACCTTACATCCCGACCGGCGTCATGCGCTCGCTGCCGCACGAGGTCAAGGACTTTGAGCCCGACCTGGCGCTCGAGGGCGGCGCCGACGGCCTCGATATCTTCCGCCGCCTGCTCAACGCGGCGCCCTACATGTTGCGCGCCGGCGGCCTGTTTGCCTGCGAGCTCTACGAGGGCGCCCTCGATGCCGCGGCCGAGCTCTGTCGTCAAGCGGGTCTGTCGGACGTGCGCATCGTCCACGACCTCACCGATCGTCCCCGCATCGTTCGAGCCATCGTCACCGAGCCCAAACAGCGCCAGTAATATTTATTAACTGGTTAGCAAAAATTATAAATTAGTTTATAATTAGGACGGCTGAAAGAGGTCGGCCCATGCAACCTCCTACCTTTCGGGAAATCATTGCCCTACTCAAGCACGATGGATTCGTGAAGGTCGCGCAAGTCGGTAGTCATGCTAAGTATGTTTCTGGCGATCGTGTTGTCACCGTGAACGGCTCTGGTGGTGATCGACCAAAGAAGGGCACGTGGGCAAGTATTCGTCGCCAAGCTGGATGGTAGTTGGAGGCAAAATGAGGCAGCGATTTACCTATGACTGCGTTCTCATAAAAGAAGACGACGGTTACTGCGCCAGTTTCCCGCAGATTCCCGGTGCCTTTGCCGATGGCGATACGCGCGAAGAAGCGATTGCCCATGCCACCGAGGTGCTGATGGCGTTTTTGGCCGACGACCTCAACAACGGTTTGACTCCGGCAGGGTACGAACGCTCGGCCGAGGTCGTGGCCCTTTCGGTCGAAATCGACCACGAGGACGCTCGGGAAGCGGCGTGCCGAACATTTAAAGATGCAGCGCTGGACCTCAAAGTCTCCGCTCCGCGGATTACCGCGCTGGTCAAAGCCGGAAAACTCGATGTTGAACTCGTCGACGGCCGTCGGATGATAACGATAGACAGCATCGAGCGCTACGCAGCCCAAAAACGCCACGCCGGCAGGCCAAAGAAGTTCGTCGCAGTCCAATAACCCCCTCACTTTCACCGACTACTAGAGCCGCTCACCAAACCAACATGCGCTCTGGGCAAATAGGTTGAACGTTTCGTGCGAGAATGCCCCACAGTAAACAAACTTGCACCAGAGCGTAAGGGGCTGGCATACACATGCAGACGGCTGTCTCTTATACACATCTGACGCTGCCGACGATC
>USOF01000263.1 GCA_900556285.1 uncultured Collinsella sp.
TGACCGGCGAGCCGAAAACCGCCGAGGAGGCGCTCGCCCTGCACAAGGAGCTGCTGGAGCGGGAAAACGCGCTCCTGTCGGAAAATGCCGAACTCTGGGAGAAGGTCTTCATGGAGGCAGACAAGGGCATGGCCATGATCGAGGACGGGAAAAACTACGGCGACTTCCTGCTCAAGACCATCGAGGACGCCAAGAGCGAGGTCGCCCGCGCCAAGCAGGAGGTGGAGCGCTCCACCGCCGCGGTAAACGATTCCCGCGTCGCCCGCGGCAAGCTCGAGGTGCAGGTTGAAAACGCCATCCAGGCTATCACGGCAGACGGGGAGACGGTGCTCGAGGAGGCGCTGCAGCTGCCCGCGCCCACCGATCGCGCTGCAGCGGAGCGGGAGCTCGAGAGCCTCGCCCGCCAGATCAACAACTTGGGTCCCGTCAACCAGGTGGCCTACCAGGAGTACGAGCGCCTCAAGACGCGCGCGGACTACGTGGAGTCGCAGCTGGCGGACCTCGAGAGCGCGCGCAAGGCCCTCACCAAGATCACCTCGGCCATCGACCGCAAGATGCGCAGGCAGTTCCTCATCACCTTCGAGAAGGTGGACCAAAACTTCCGCGAGGTCTTCAGCATGCTGTTCCCCGGAGGTCAGGCGCATCTGGAGATGACCGACCCCGAGCATCCGGCCGACACGGGCATCGAGGTGGTCGCGCAGCCGCGCGGCAAGCGCATCACCAAGATGATGCTCATGTCGGGTGGCGAGAAGAGTCTGACGGCGCTCGCCCTGCTCTTTGCCGTGTACCGCACGCGCACGGTGCCGTTCTATGTGCTGGACGAGGTCGAGGCGGCACTCGATGACGCCAACCTGTCCAAGCTCATCGGCGCGCTCGATGTGTTGCGTTCCGATACGCAGCTCTTGGTCATTTCGCATCAGCGCCGTACTATGGAGGACGCTGACGTCCTCTATGGCGTCTCGATGCAAGCCGACGGCGTCAGTCGCGTCGTCTCGCAAAAACTCGATCGCGAAACCGGAAAGGTCGTGAATGCATAATGGGATTCTTTGACGCTCTCTCGCGCGGACTTGAGCGCAGTCGCGAGGCCCTCAACGAGGTCTTCTACTTTGGCGGCGAGGTCGACGAGGATTTTTGGGAGGACTTAGAGGACACCCTCGTCATGGGTGACATGGGTGCCGAGATCGCCATTCAGGTCTCCGATGACCTGCGCGACGCCGCGGCCAAGAAGAACCTCAAGACCGCTCCGCAGCTTCGTCGTGCCCTGGCCGAGCAGCTCGAGCAGCACTTTGTGCCCATCGAGCGCGATCCGTTCTCCGATACGCCGAGCTGCGTGCTGTTTGTGGGCATTAACGGTGCCGGCAAGACCACTACGGTCGGCAAGATCGCGAGCGCCATGGCCGCCCGCGGCAAGAACGTGGTGATCGGTTCGGCCGACACCTTCCGCGCCGCCGCTATCGAGCAGCTCGATGTGTGGGGCCAGCGCGCTGGCGTCCCCGTCATCAAGCGCGACCGCGGCTCCGACCCGGCAAGTGTTTGCTACGACGTGCTCGACGAGGCCGACAAGCGCGGCAGCGACCTGGTGCTTATCGATACCGCCGGCCGTCTGCACACGAGCCCTGAGCTCATGCGCGAGCTTGCCAAGGTGGTCAATGTGACCCGTAAGCGCGCCGCCAATATGGCCGCCGGCCCCATGCCGGTTTCGGTCGTGCTTGTGATCGACGCCGCGACGGGTCAAAACGGTCTGAACCAGGCGCTCGAGTTTAACGAGGCGCTGGGCCTGGACGGTATTATCATGACTAAGCTCGACGGCACGGCTAAGGGCGGCATCGCCATGGCCGTGGCCGAGAAGCTCAAGCTCCCGATCCTGCGCATCGGCGTGGGCGAGCAGGTCGATGACCTGCAGGAGTTCAATGCCAAAGATTTCTGCCGCGCCCTGGTGGGCGAGTCCAACTAAGGAGTGACTAGTGTTTGATTCTCTGAGCGATCGCCTCAACGACACATTTGACCGCCTGCGCGGCAAGGGTAAGCTGACCGAGGCCGATATCACCTCGGCCATGCGCGACATCCGCATGGCGCTTCTCGAGGCCGACGTTAACTTCAAGGTCGTCAAGGAGTTCGTCGCCAAGACCAAGGAGCGCTGCATGACCGCCGAGGTCATGGAGTCGCTGTCGCCGGCGCAAAACGTCGTCAAGATTGTGCTCGACGAGCTCACCGAGATGCTTGGCTCAACCGAGAGCAAGCTCGTCTTTAGCAACCGCATTCCCAATGTCATCATGCTTGTGGGTCTGCAGGGCTCCGGTAAGACCACGGCTGCCGTAAAGCTGGCCTACCTGCTCAAGAAGCAGGGTAAAAGCCCGCTTCTGGCCGCCTGCGACGTCTACCGTCCCGCAGCCGCTGACCAATTGCAGGCCCTCGGCGACGAGATGGGCGTGCGCGTCTATCGCGGTGACGGTAAGGATCCCGTCAAGATCGCGACGGAGGGCGTGCGCGATGCCATCGACAACCTGCGCGACGTCGTGATCATCGACACCGCGGGTCGCTTGCATGTCGATGAGGAGATGATGGCTGAAGCCGCTGCTATTCGCGATGCGGTCGAGCCCGACCAGATCCTCATGGTGGTCGACGCGATGACCGGTCAAGACGTGGTGAACGTTGCTTCCGCCTTCGCCGAAC
>USOF01000264.1 GCA_900556285.1 uncultured Collinsella sp.
GTCGATATCCTGGTCAACAATGCCGGCATCATCAAGCGCATCCCCATGCTCGAGATGAGCGTCGAGGACTTCCGCCAGGTTGTCGACGTCGACCTCAACGCCCCCTTCATCGTTGCCAAGGCCGTTCTGCCCGGCATGATCGAGCGCGGCCACGGCAAGATCATCAACATCTGCTCCATGATGAGCGAACTCGGCCGCGAGACCGTCGCCGGCTACGCCGCAGCCAAGGGCGGACTCAAGATGCTGACCCGCAACATCTGCTCTGAGTTTGGCGAGGCCAACATCCAGTGCAACGGCATTGGGCCGGGCTACATCGCCACCCCGCAGACCGCTCCTTTGCGCGAGCGTCAGGCCGACGGCTCCCGTCACCCGTTCGACCAGTTCATCGTTTCCAAGACGCCCGCTGCCCGCTGGGGCACCCCCGAGGACCTCAAGGGCCCCGCGGTCTTCCTGGCTTCCGACGCATCCAACTTCGTTAACGGCCACATCCTGTACGTCGACGGCGGCATCCTCGCCTACATCGGCAAGCAGCCTGCGTAACGCAGCGCCGACACGTCCGACACGCTTGCATACAGAGCCACGCGCGACCTTAGCCGCCGTGGCTCTCTTTTTAGCGTTTCATCCTTCTGCGAGCATTCGCCAACCCATGCTCTTACATAAACAGCTTCGTTCTAAGGACTCCCCATGGCAACCATCACCCTAAGCCTCGTCAATAAAGACGGCGACGTTTTGGGAACATCCACCGGTGACACGCTGGTGCATCTCGACACCCGCTACTCCGAATACCAGCCGGGCGACATCCTCGTCCTTGAAAGCGACCAAGACTCCATCGAACTTGAAGTTCAGCTGGACGAGAGCCTGCCGCCAAGCGTCATCGTCCTCAAAGGCGGACGCTTCGAGTTCCCCATCCCCTTTGGAGCCGATCGCGACGGTTATCCCATCCAGGCCTTTACCGGCGACTGCCACTGGGGCTACGCGCGCGTGCTCGATCCGCGCGAGCGCTCCAACTTCCGCAACCTCGCCCTTAATTCCCACGACCTGATGGACCAGGCCGCTATCTATCCGCACGCGGTGACCAATACGGGCGCCACCAACCCGCGCTTCATCGCGCGCAACGCCATCGACGGCACTTTCCAGAGCATCCATCACGGACGATGGCCCTATGAGAGCTGGGGCATCAACGGTCGCGACGACGCCTATCTTGAGATTCAGTTTGGCCGCACGGTCCACGCTGAGCAGGCTGCCATTGTGCTGCGTGCGGACTTTCCGCACGATTCCTGGTGGCAGCAGGTACGTCTTGTCTGCTCCGACGGAACCGACATCACCGCGCGCCTCGAGAAGACCGGCATGCCGCAGCTGGTCGATTTGGGCAGCATCGACATCGAATGGATCCGCCTATGCGACTTGATTCGCGCCGACGATCCCTCGCCCTGGCCGGGGCTTACCCAGCTGATGGTGTTGGGGTATCTGCTGTAGACGCATCGAGCCGCTTTTTAGAAAAGAAAGGCACGCTCCGATACCGATTTTCAAACGTGTATCGAAGCGTACCGTTTTAGCCTTGTAGAATTGTCCGCTGCAACACCCCCGCACCTTCCCACGGCGGGTATTGCAACGGGCCATTTTTAATCTTAAGCGCGCATCAGATGAAGCGCTCGGTTGCCATCGCGCTCTGAGACAACCGCCGCCTTGCCATGGAAGGAGACGCCCTCCAGCGCAAACGCCTTGACGCCGCTATACGCCTCGCGGTGGAAGAGCGCCACGGTGTAAACGGATCCGTCGCGCGTTGTGATGCGCAAGGCGCTTGCCAAGTCGCGCCCTACCGCCTCGTCCGCATTACGCCACACCAGCGCGTCCTCCACGCGCACCCCCGCGGGCACCACGCACCACAGCCGCACCGCACTATCGATAAACCCGGACGCCACCTTTGCGACCCGCTGAGTCGAGAGCTGGTTGTAATCAAGCGAGCACTCGCCCTCCTCCACCGTGCAATCGCCCTCGGCACAGAACACGGCGACCTCTTCGCCCGCATGGCGAACGGAGTAGCGGACGCCCAAATCCCCGTAGGCGTCGTCCGCACCTCCTTCAGCAAGCGCCTCCAATTCAAGCTGCGGATCGAAATGGAACAAAGACGTTAGCTGATGGCTGCCCGTGCAATGCGCCTCGTCACAACCCACCAAAATGCCCTCGTCGATAAAAAGGGCCTTACGCACCAGTACGGCGCAAGGATCGTGCTCCACCACGGCACCTTCCCAGTAGTGGAATCGACCGTTATGGCGCGCATAAGTCTTGAGCGGCTGACAAAAATCGCTATAACCCCAGCTGCCCTTAGGAGTGCTGGACGAGGATTCATCGACCATGAGCCCGTTGTGGGCGTACGGCCCTTTAAGCCACGGGCGCATATCCACGTCCTCACGGTAGGTATAACGGCCGGAATCCACCAGCACGGGCAGGCCGTCGACCCACAAGGAAACGTGCAGGTTATCGCTATGGCCGTGGCCGCTGCCAAGGGGACCGTTGAGGAACAGCGCCGCGCCGGCATGCTGGCCCCACGATCCGCGCGCCGTGTACGTGCCGGAATCCTCGCCATCAAAGACGCGTTGCTGCGGCACCACGGCGGGTACGCCGCAAAGCGCGTCCGCCACACCGCAACCGTATGCCATAAGGTCAAGGG
>USOF01000265.1 GCA_900556285.1 uncultured Collinsella sp.
GGTGGGCGGTTGTCTCCGATTCCGCTTCGTTTGGCCTATGCGACCGCCTGGCCGACGCGCTTCGCTCGAATAAGCCCGTTGTGACCTCAATGGAGTTCGGTCCGTCGTTTGGTCGGATGTCAGTCGAGGCGGCGCGGGCAAAGGGCGAGATGTTGCGAGGGCTGGTCAACGAGCGCCTTAAGAAGCTCGGTCCAGGCAAAGGCATACTGTTTGCGATTGACGAGGCCCAATCGGCGTCTATCGAGGAACTGGCGGCGCTGGCCGTTCTCTATCAGCAGGTACTCGGAGACCAGGATGCTACGGGCTTGTCCGATAGCGACCAGCGCGGTCTTGCGCTGGTGTTCGCCGGCTTACCCAGTATGGTTGATGACTTGCTCGAAGAGCCGAGCGTGACGTTTTTGCGGCGTGCTCAGCAGCGTACGCTGGGGGCGATTTCTTTGCCCAAAGTGCGCGATTCGTATATCCAGACGGTCAAAGACGCTGGTCTTTACGTTGATGCGGAGACGGCGGACCTCGCGGCGCGCAAGAGCATGGGGCATCCCTATATGGTTCAGCTGGTGGGATATTACATGTGGCGCTCTGCTGTCCGGCGTGACTCGCGGGTCATTGAAGAGCGCGATGTTGAGGCTGGGCACGCGGATGCCGTCTCCGAGTTCTACGAAGCGGTTGACGCGCCTCTGTATTACGGGCTGCACAGTCCGCAGCGCCTCTTTATCGAGGCCATGGCGGCTGACGGGGGCAAACCGACTCGCATGGCGGATATCATTGAGCGTTGCGATCGCACCCAAAGCTGGGCGAGCAAATATCGCGCAAGCCTGATTCGCGAGCGCGTCATCGAGGCTGCCGGATACGGCCTCGTCCGGTTTACCGTGCCCATGCTGGGCGCGTACATTCGCGATCGAGTTTTATGGCATGAGTAGGGTGATAAAGGTGACGGAACAGAAGATGAGCCCGCAGGCTATCGAGGTGCGTGGCGCGCGTGTCCATAACCTCAAAGACATCGATATCGATATTCCGCTGGGAAAGCTCGTGGGTATTGCCGGCGTGTCGGGTTCGGGCAAGAGTTCGTTGGCACTGGGGGTTCTTTATGCCGAGGGCTCGCGTCGCTATCTGGAGGCGCTCAGCACCTATACCCGCCGTCGTCTGACGCAGGCCGAACACGCCCAGGTGGACGAGGTGCTACACGTGCCGGCGGCGCTCGCGCTGCACCAGCGTCCGAGCGTGCCGGGCGTGCGCTCCACCTTTGGCACCATGACCGAGCTCAACAACAGCCTGCGTCTGCTCTTTAGCCGTTGCGCCCATCACGTGTGCCCGCATTGCGGGGCGCGTGTGGAGCCAAGCCTCAACGTAGCGGCTGGCCTGTCGCTCACGTGTCCGACGTGCGGCCGCGAGTTCTACGCTCCGAGCGCCGAGGACCTTGCCTTTAACAGTGGCGGTGCGTGTCCCACCTGTGGCGGCACCGGTGTCATGCGCGAGGTGGACGAGGCGAGCCTGGTGCCCGACGAGTCAAAGACCATCAACGAAGGTGCGGTGCTTCCCTGGGGTACGCTCATGTGGGATTTGATGAAGCAGGTCGCCGGCGAGATGGGCGTGCGCACCGACGTGCCGTTTAACCAGCTCACGCCTCAAGAGCGCGACATCGTGTTCCACGGCCCGGCGGTTAAGAAGCACATTCTCTACGTTCCCAAAAACGGCGAGGGCGCCACGCCGCTCGACTTTACCTATTACAACGCCGTCTATACCGTCGAGAATGCGCTCGCCAAGGTTAAGGACGACAAGGGCTTAAAACGCGTTGCGCGCTTTTTGCGCGAGGGAGCATGCCGCGATTGCGGCGGCACGCGTCTCTCCGAGGCTGCGCGCCAGCCCCAGGTGCGCGGTATCAATCTGTCACAGGCGGCGGCCATGACGCTTGGTGATGCGATTGAGTGGGTGCGCGGGGTGCCCGCATCCTTGCCGCCCGAGATGCGGCCCATGGCAGCGGATATCTGCGATTCGTTTTTGGGCACGGCTCGTCGTCTGGTCGACCTGGGTCTCGATTACCTTTCGCTCGATCGCGCCGGTGCCACGCTCTCCACGGGTGAGCGTCAGCGCGTGCAGCTCGCCCGCGTGGTGCGCAACCGATCGACGGGTGTGCTTTATGTACTGGACGAGCCCTCAATTGGCCTGCATCCTGCCAATGTCGACGGCTTGGTGGGTGTGATGCGCGACCTAGTGGGCGACGGCAACACCGTGGTTGTTGTCGACCACGATACGCGCGTGTTGGCGGAGGCTGATTATCTGGTTGAGATGGGCCCCGTTGCCGGAGCAGGCGGCGGCAATGTGATCGCCGCTGGTACGGTTGACGAGGTCGAACAATCGCAGGGCAGCCGCATCGCACCGTTTTTGCGCGCAGACCCCAAGCGTTTGCGCCCGCGGGTGGCTGACGACGAAATGTTCGATCAAGGCCATATCCGCATGGCGACCGATGTCATCCATACCGTCAAACCGCTCGAAGTCGATATACCGCGCGGTCGCCTTGTCACGGTGACGGGCGTTTCGGGTTCGGGCAAGACAACCCTGGTGCTCGAGACGCTCATCCCTGCACTCAAGGCTCAGGCAACTGGCGCGCGCCTGCCAAGCCATGTGCGCAGGGTCGACGCCGAGGGCATCGCACGCGCCAACCTTATTG
>USOF01000266.1 GCA_900556285.1 uncultured Collinsella sp.
ACGAGATGCTCAGGAGTCTCGTGGGCTCGGAGATGTGTATAAGAGACAGATGCATGCCTCGGCATCGACGACAGGTCGGAGGAATCCGCATTCTCCGGCGACCATCTTTATGCACGATTTCGGACACTTTGCTGCGCATGCCCCGCAGCCGCAGCAGGCATCGCCGAGCGACGCGATATTAGGCAAATAATCGGCCATAGCAGAGACTCCTAACGCAGGAAGGGCAGCTTCACCACAATCGATGCCTTTTCCTCGGCATCAAGGACGAAGAACCACATCACAACGGCAAAAAGAACAGTGTAGATAGCACCCCAGACAAAGAAAAGAAGCCACCCGGTCACAGGAAGGAACATGGTGAGCCCCATGCACACGGCGAGCACTGCCGCCGATGCGATAACAACGGGCAGGTTTCGCTTCCAGAAGTAGCCCATATCGAGCCCGATTCGCGCTTGGTAGTACCAGTTCATAAAGAGACCGTTGCCCAAGGCGATGCTCGCGATGTAGGCGATGGCGGGTGCCCAGTATCCGAGAACGGGCGAAGCAAACCATGTAAAAAGAACATTGAGACAAGCCATACAGAGGTAAACCACCGAACGCGCCCTATGCCTGTTTTTAGCGCGCTGGATCTCGATTCCCGTGTTCTGACAAAGCGGCACGCCCACGGGCAGCGTCATCGCACAGATGAGGTAGTAGGTATCAAGGAAGCCCTCACCCGCCCACTTGGTAATGAAGAATCGTCCGAGCAGGACGAACCCACAGTACACCCAGCAGAAGAGGAACATCTGGTAACGTCCTACGCGCGTCATGAGCCGGGTTAGCACTCCGTTGTCATCCGATTCAGCGACGATCCTATTGATCTTGGGCACAAATACGCTCGACATTGTTGTCGAGAGCGAGTAAAAGATTTGGCGGATTTGCAGCGCCACAGCGAAAACCGATACAGTGACTGCGTTCGTGAGCGCGCCGAGCATCATATTGGGCACACTCTGATTAACTAAATCGCAAACCTGGTTGGCGAATATCCAGGCCGAGAAAGCTGCGACCGCGTGGAACAGGGCTCTGTCAAATCTCCTCAGACTGAATCGCATACCGAGCTTCGACACAGCGTAATGTATGTTAAGGGCGAGCAGAGTCAGGGTGACTGCGAGCTGAGCCAGCGCTACACCGACCGCGCCCATGCCAAAGTTGAGCAAGACAAAAGCGATTCCCGGCGTCGCTAACGTGGTGAACATCTGGCGGCTCTGCTGAAACTTGAACTGTTCGTGGGCCATGATGAAGGCGTCAAACACGGTCGAGAACAGCACCGCCGCCACGTTCACCGCCATGATAGCCATGAGCTCGCCCGCAAGCCCGACTTGGTCGAGCGTGAAGCTGCCTGAAAAGAATAGCCCAACGTTCACAGCAAAGAACAGCCCCAACACCAGTGCAATGAAGCTGATCATCGCATATAGCGCAAGGTACATGCCATTGAGTGATCGGACGTCCTCCTCCGTCCCCTTAGCCTTCTTCTGCGTATAGAAACGGATATACGCCTCGGAGAAGCCGAACGTCAGAAGCGTTAGGGAGAAGACGAAGGAATTCGCAGTCTGGTAAACGCCGTAGTCCGCCTGACCCACGAAAGCGAGGAGCATCGGGGTATAGACGAGGTTGACAAGATTCTTGACGATGATGTTCGCGTACCCGAGCATCGCCCCGGCCCTGCGTTGACTAACCATAGACAGTATCTCCCGAAGATAGAGTTTCAGATTTCACTGGACATGACCACCCTATAAGCCGGCGAGGGCAGCGCGAAGCCATGCGATGGAGTCATTCCTCTTCTCCTCAAGCTCTCGCTCGAAGCCGGTCCAATCGAACTCATCGACGCAGCGCTCGCGGAAACCATCCTTGCCGGCACGGTTGGAGTTAATCCCAAACAGCGCATGGAGGGTATCGAACCTGCTGGACATGTTCCCAGCATTTCCCTGCCGCTCGTAGATCACAAAAGGCCGGTGGAAAAGGAGGCTGAAAACTGTAGCGTGGAAGCTGTCAGTGCAAACGAGAGCAGAGTGGTGAATAAGCCACACGAACTCCGCGGGGCCGACCGGCAAATGGATATCCGTCAAATCCACCAACCCCAGATCGTCGCGGCCACATCGCTCTGCGATCTTTGCCGAAGCTGTATCGTCTCCCAAGACGTACTTAAGGCAAAAAGGCCCATCCAGGTCGATGCCCGGAATAATCGGGCGCTCCTCTATCTCGGACCACCACTTGGCGGTTTGGAGCATCGTAGGGTCGAGAACAACCTTGACGTCCCGCCCAGTAAGCTCACGGACAATCTGAGCGCCCGCGAACTCCCGGACACCGATGTCCTTGATACCGCCGAGCCATTCGGAGTAGCGCCGACCCCACTCCTCAGGCATATCCGACATGCCGATGCCGAAACTAGCGGCATAGGCCATTTTCTTGTCGACGCCCACGGCGCACTGGGCGCCAAACTCACTCGCACCCAATCCCCACCCGGGGTTCCAGCATTGGTCGGAACCGATCACGACGGGGCCAGCAATGCTACGAACGTCCCTCTCGGCGATCTCAATGACAGGCGCACAGTACGCATCCTGAAAAGCTCGGAAACGCCGCCTCCTCTCGGCGGGTGCCTTCTTCGACTCGATTCGGGCTCTGTTGAGGTCC
>USOF01000267.1 GCA_900556285.1 uncultured Collinsella sp.
ATGCTCAGGAGTCTCGTGGGCTCGGAGATGTGTATAAGAGACAGCATAAATGCTGCCATCGGCGCGCACCTTGCTGACAAGATCCATCTTGACCTTGCCGCTCAGCTGCTCATTGGCGCGGGTTTCGATCTCATGCAGCAGATCCTTGGCGTTTGCCTTCAGTTCGCGGATGGGGTAAGCATAGCTGGGATGCATGGGCAGTGCGATCATGCACTCGATCTTGGAAAGATCCAGCTCGATGCAGCCATCGTAATAGGCAACATCGGCGGGCTTCAGCTCTTTATAAGCATCGGCGCGGCCATGGCCTGCGAGGTATTCCTCGGTCACGCCATCGGTCTGCCAGATACTGGACCAGCAGGTGGTCTCGGTGGTCATACAGTCAATGCCGTTGCGGCAGTCTGCGGAAAGGCTGGCAACGCCGGGGCCAACAAATTCCATGACCTTATTCTTCACATAACCGTTGGCATAGGTTGCGCCAACCAGGGCCAGCGCCACGTCATGCGGGCCAACGCCGGGGTTCAGCCTGCCGGTCAGGTAAACGCAGATCACGCCGGGCATGGCCATATCATAGGTACGGCCCACCAGCTGTTTGGCCAGTTCGCCGCCGCCTTCGCCCACGGCCATAGTGCCCAGTGCGCCATAGCGGGTATGGGAGTCAGAGCCCAGGATCATGCGGCCGCAGCCTGCCATCATCTCGCGGTTATAGCTGTGGATAACTGCCATGTTGGGCGGAACATAAATGCCGCCGTATTTATGCGCAGCGGAAAGGGCAAACTGATGGTCGTCCTCGTTGATGGTGCCGCCCACCGCACACAGAGAGTTGTGGCAGTTGGTCAGCACATACGGCAGGGGGAACTTTTCCATGCCGGAGGCGCGCGCTGTCTGGATGATGCCCACATAAGTAATATCGTGGGAAGTCATCGAATCAAACTTGATGCGCAGGTCTTTCATATCCGGCGCAGTATTATGGGCTTTCAGAATGCCGTAAGCAATGGTGCCCTTGCGGGCCTCTGCTTCGGTCACATGGGCCGGTGCGGTATCGGTCAGCTGGCCGTTGACCAGGTACACGCCGTGGTCGTGCAGTTTCATTTTCATGCTCCTTCCTGCAAGACGGCTTTATTACAGCCGTGCCGCAACAGCGTCAGTAAATTCGGTGGTGGTGGCGGTACCGCCAATATCCGCGGTAACAGCCTTACCCTCGGCAACCTGTGCCAGAATGGCGGCGTTCAGCCTAGCGGCCTTATCCGTCATGCCCAGGTCGTTCAGCATCATGGCAAATGCCATCAGGATGGCGCTGGGGTTGGCCTTGTTCTGGCCTGCAATGTCGGGGGCGGAGCCGTGGACAGCCTCATAGATGCGGGTCTTGGCGCCAATGTTGGCAGAGGGGGCAAAGCCCAAGCCACCCACCAGACCGGCGCACAGGTCGCTCACAATGTCACCGTACAGGTTGGGCAGCACCAGGACATCGAAGTCGTTGGGGTTCTGGACCAGGCCCATGCAGGTGGCGTCGACAATCTTGTCGTTGAACTCGATATCGGGATAGTTGGCGGCCACCTCGCGCGCAACGCGCAGGAACAGGCCATCGGTCGCCTTCATGATGTTGGCCTTATGCACGGCCGTCACCTTTTTGCGGCCGCAGCGGCGGGCGTACTCAAAAGCGTACTCCACAATGCGGCGGCTCTTGGCGATGGAAATCGGCTTGATTGAGATGGCGGAATCCGCGGCGAAGGTCTTCTGGCCCGAGCGCTCGACAAGCTGCGAGAGCTCCTCGACCTCGGCAGCGCCCTCATCGAACTCGATGCCGGCGTAGAGATCCTCGGTGTTCTCGCGCACGATGACCAGGTCGACGTCGCGGAAGCGCGAGCCGTCGCCCGGCTGCGACAGGCAGGGGCGCACGCAGGCATACAGGTCAAAATGCTTGCGCAGGGCCACGTTGACGCTGCGGAAACCCGTGCCGACCGGCGTGGTGATGGGGCCCTTGATGGCAACCTTGGTCTCGGCGACCGCATCGAGCACGTGCTGGGGCAGCGGCGTGCCAAACTCGTCCATGACGCCGGCACCGGCCTCCTGGACGTTCCAATTGATCTGGACACCGGCAGCCTCGACCACGCGGCGCATGGCCTGCGTAATCTCGGGACCGATACCGTCACCGGGAATCAGGACTACATCGTGCGCCATAATCTGTTACTCCTCGTCTTCGGCGTCGTCAGATTTTTTAACGCTAGCACGCTTCTTCTTTTTGGAGAGATCCAGGCCAAAACGTTTAACAAGCATTTCGCAAATCTCGCTCGAACGGGCCTTGAGATAGCTGCCCTTACCGTTCTCGGCATCGAACTTAAGGCGCAGCGCAAGCTTCTCGGCAACCTCGGCGTCGATCTCGCCCTGGCAAAACTCGTACAGGCAACCGAGCATGTCGCGATACTCGAGGTCGCCGTGGTAGCACTGGATGGCCTCGTCCAGGATGGGCCAAGCCTCGCGCGAACGCTCGACGCTCGTGGCACCCCACACGCACAGCAGGCGGAAGGCGGCATAGCGCAGCGTGGAGGAGATCTCGTCGAACAGTGCAGTCTCGGCGCCCTCAAAGGCATCGCCCAGCTGCTCGGGGCAGGTGGTGGCGAGCGCCGTCAGGGCATCGAGGGCCTCCCAGCGGGTCTGCG
>USOF01000268.1 GCA_900556285.1 uncultured Collinsella sp.
CCGCAAGGACGTCGTTGTCGCCCGTAAGGAGGCTCTCGACCGCGAGGCTCGCGCACAGGCCATCATCGCCAAGTTCGAGGAGGGCGTAAAGGCCGACACCAAGGCCGCCCGTGCCAAGGCTGCCGACCTGCAGGCTCAGATTGACGCCGCCACGAAGGAGCGCACCGCGCTTGCTGCCACGCTGCCGGCCGACGTGCTCACCGACTACGAGCGTCTGCTCAAGCAGTTCCGTGGCCTGGCCGTCGAGACCATCCAGGGCAACATCCCCACGGTCTGCCACACCGCGCTGCAGGCATCGTCCATGAGCGACCTCAACCACGACGGTAGCGAGATTACGCACTGCCCGTACTGCCACCGCCTCCTGGTACTCCCGAGCAAGGAAGCCTAGCAATGACGGCGGCATCCAACAATTCAATGCAACTTGAGGGAAAAACGATCCTGCTGGGCATTACCGGCGGGATCGCCGCCTATAAGTCGTGCAATATCGTGCGCCTGCTGCAAAAGCGCGGCGCGCGCGTCAAGGTCGTTATGAGCGAGCATGCCACCGAGTTTGTGGGGCCGCTTACCTTCCGCGCGCTCACCAATGAGCCGGTCGCTGTTGGCCTATTCGACGACCCGTCTGACCCCATCCACCATATCTCGCTTGCGCAGGAGCCCGATCTGGTGGTCGTAGCGCCCGCGACGGCCAATATCATCGCCAAGATGGCCAACGGCATCGCCGACGACCTCATCTCCACCACGCTGCTTGCGACGCCGCGACCCATCGTGATCGCACCCGCTATGAACAACGGCATGTGGAAGGCGCCGGCGACACAGGCCAACATGTCCACGCTGCGAGAGCGCGGTGTCCATGTGGTGGGACCCGGCAGCGGCTACCTTGCCTGCGGCGACGTGGACACCGGACGTATGAGCGAGCCCGAGGACATCGTCGAGGCTGTCTGTGAGGTGCTGAACCCCGCGCCTCAGGACCTGGCAGGTAAGCGCATCGTGATTACCGCCGGCCCCACGCACGAGCCGATCGATCCGGTGCGATTCATTGGCAACCGCTCTTCGGGCAAGATGGGCATCGCCCTGGCGCGGGAGGCCGCACGCCGCGGTGCTGCGGTCACGCTTGTGCTGGGGCCGACATCGCTCGATGTTCCCCACGGCGTGGAGTGCGTGCGCGTGCAGACCGCCGAAGAGATGCTGCAGGCAGCGCTGAGCGCCTTTCAGACGGCCGATGCGGCCATTTGTGCGGCCGCTGTCGCCGACTACACCCCCGCGGCCCCTGCCGACCATAAGCTCAAAAAGGTCAACGAGCGCCTGGATCGCATCGAACTGGTCGAGACGGTCGATATCTTGGCCGAGCTTTCGCGCCAAAAGGGGGAGCGGCGTGTAATCGGCTTTGCGGCCGAGACCGATAACGTCGTGGAGTACGCGCAGCGAAAACTCGCGCGCAAGGGTTGCGATGCCATTATCGCCAACGATGTCTCGCGCGCCGATTCGGGCTTTGGAACCGATACCAACAAGGCTTGGATCGTGAGCACAGCAGGTACGCAAGAACTTCCCGTGCTAACAAAACCCCAGCTCGCAGATACAATTTTGGACTTGCTTCAAAATTTATAAAAAAGTTCTTGCACAAGTCTAAAGTTTCGGGTTAATATACTCCCTGTTGCGAGCGAGAGCAGAGCAACAAACAAAAGCTTCGGGACGTGGCGCAGCTTGGTAGCGCACTTGACTGGGGGTCAAGGGGTCGCTGGTTCGAATCCAGTCGTCCCGACCAGAAGTTTGCAGGTCAGGCACCTAGTGCCTGACCTTTTTTGTTTTAAGCAATTGCTTAATTTTGATTAAGCAACAGGGTGCCGAAAATCTACCTACGCGATAATCGCCTTTTGCGGCTACTTGCGCTTTTTGCACACGCTTGAGCCGATTTAATAACGCGATATGAATCTACATACGCATAGCAGGTATACAGCCGAGTGCAGGCTGTATTTATCGCGGCGATTTACACAGATATAGCGACTATAACGAACAAGCGTGTCGCTGTATTTATTCCAGTAGTTCACTTGATCGGTGGACAAGTGGGCTGTTGCAACGAAACGCCAACCAGAATGCTCTCCATACGAAGACGCCGCAGTGGTAATGGCAGTAGGGTGCGGCAGGTGCTTTGAGAGCCGCTGTATGACCCCATTCTTACTCTGCCCGATAACCTGCCGCCACGACCCGCAAATCATTCGTGCGATAGCCAAAAGAAAAGCCCGCACAGCCTGTGCGGGCTTAACAGATGAATCTAGAAGCACCAAGCTGGGCAGACGCGATTCGAGTTCGTCGCGCCGTAGTTGTACGACGGATCGCCGTTGCTGTTGACATAGAGGAAGAGCGCAGAGGCGCTCGGATTCAAGGAACGCTCCCACCAAGCGACGCCAACACTCAGGCAATCGTTACCCGAATAATTGTTCGTCACCTTACCCTTGAAGGCCTCGTACTGGGTTCTTTCGTTTCCGATCCAAGAATAACCAGACCAGCCGCTATAAAGGGTCTCGACGATTTCGGAATAACTGAGCATGAACAGCTTGTCCGAGGTCGCCGTCACGGCGGCATTCTTGTCGGTTCTGTTAGCGTCGGAATAATTTAGCCAAATATAGTCGGCCGAGATTGACCAATCCCG
>USOF01000269.1 GCA_900556285.1 uncultured Collinsella sp.
TAAGATCGTCGGCAGCGTCAGATGTGTATAAGAGACAGATAGAAAGGATATACATGGAGAAAACTGCCGAGCAGCTGCGCCGCGAACACATTGCCCTAGAGGGCGACACCCACGGTAAGAATAAATGGGCGATTCTGTTCACCGTGCTCGTCATGACCTTTATGGCGTGTCTGGATGCGAGCATCGTGACGGTGGCGCTCCCAGTGATGCAAAAGGAGCTGGGGGTGGGCCTCGACCGCATTCAGCTCGTGAGCTCGGTGTATCTGCTCGCGACGTGCGTCGCCATGCTGCCGTTTGGCCGCTTGGGCGATGTGCGCGGCAAGGTGAATGTGTTCCAGCTTGGTGTAATCGTCTTTACGGGTGGCTCGTTGCTTTGCGGGCTTTCGGCTTCGCTCGAGGTGCTTATCTTGGCGCGTTTCGTGCAGGGCATTGGCTGTGCCGCCGCGATGGCCAACAATATGGGCATCATCACCGAGTCGTTTCCGGCGCGTGAGCGCGGCCGTGCCATGGGCATTCTGGCGACCTTTGTGGCTCTTGGCATGATGTGCGGCCCCGTGCTCGGCGGCGTGCTGGTGGCGAGCTTTCCCTGGGAGAGCATCTTCCTTATCAATCTGCCCATTGGCGTAATCTCGTTTATCGTGGGACTCTATACGCTGCCGCATGTGAAGCCGGAGGCTGGCGAACGCCCTATGCCGTTGACAGAGGCGGCGCGTCGCTGCTTTGCGAGCTCGGCTTTCACGATTAACCTGGCTTGCATGCTTATCGTGTTCGTGGGTATCGGTGCCTCCGAGTTTGTGCTGCCGTTCTACTTTCAGGATGCCCACGGCTTTAGCTCCGATATCTCCGGCCTGTTGTTTTTGGCGATGCCGGTCGTGAATGCCTTTGTGGGCCCGCTTTCGGGCTCGGTGTCCGACCGTGTTGGTTGTGAAGCGCCCACGGCCGTTGGCCTGGGCGTGTACGTGTGCGGTCTCTTTGCGGTGAGCACGCTTGACGAGCACTCTTCCATCTTGATGATTGTGTGCTGCGTCGCGTTTATGTCGTGCGGCACGTCGATCTTCCAGAGTCCCAATAATTCGCTGTATATGGGTTCGGCTCCGCGTGAGGCGCTTGGCTTTGCGGGCAGCTTGAGCAGCTTGGCGCGCTATGCGGGCATAGCGCTGGGTATTACGGCGGCGTCGCGCATCCTGTATGGACAGACGAGCGCGGCGATGGGCAAGACGGTCACGAGCTATGCGGCGGGTCGTCCGGACGTTTTCCTCTTTGGCTTCCGTTTGGTATTCTACGTGCTGATGGCGGTTGCTACCGTGGGCTTTGCGCTCACATTGGTACGTTTGGTGAGGACGCGCACCCGGCATTAGCGTGTTGGGAGGCTGTCTGCCACGAATCGGGCCTATCTACTGGTCTTGCAGCTTTATAGTGCGATGCGGCTTGTGGGGCGGGCGGGGGTAGGTCCGTGGTAGACTATCGAACAACGTTTATTAATCGCGCGGTATCGTTGCCGCGAGAAGGGGTTGCGCCATGCAGGAGCTTGAGGATCGTATTCGCCATGACGGCATCGTAAAGGCCGGTAACGTCCTTAAGGTTGATGCCTTCCTCAACCACCAGTGCGACGTTGAGCTGTTCGACCACATGGGTGCCGAGTGGGCCCGTCTGTTCGAGGGTGTCGAGATCAACAAGATCCTGACGATCGAGGCTTCGGGCATTGGTATGGCCTGCATTGCAGCCCAGCATTTTGGCGGCGTGCCGGTGGTCTTTGCCAAGAAGGCCCAGTCCATCAACCTTGACGGCGAGCAGTATGCCACGACCATCTATTCCTTTACCAAGCAGAAGGAGTACCCGGTTATCGTGGGTAAGCGTTTCCTGTCCGAGGGCGATAAGGTCCTGATTATCGACGACTTCCTGGCCAACGGCTGCGCGCTTGAGGGCCTTATTAAGATCTGCGAGGCTGCGGGCGCCGAGGTTGCCGGCATCGGTATTGCGGTGGAGAAGGGCTTCCAGGGCGGCGGCGATAAGCTCCGCGAGCGCGGCTTCCGCGTTGAGAGCCTGGCCCGTATCGCCGAAATGGACTGCGAGAACGGCGAGATCACGTTCGCCTAGGCGCGCAGCACAAGCGATTGGTATGCGATGTGACAAAGGGACTGTCCCTTTGTCACATTTTTTGTATGAGGGGAGGTATTGATATGGATGAGAACAAGATGGGATGGCGCGAGTATGCGCGCTATGCCGAGATGTCGGTCGAGGAGCTGGCACGCGATTGCGAGGTGCAGGTGTTTCGCGCGACGGGTCCGGGCGGACAGGGCGTGAACACGACGGACTCGGCGGTGCGCATGAAGCATGGGCCCACGGGGATTGTCGTGACGGCGCGTGAGAGCCGCAGTCAGTTTCAGAATCGCAGCTGCTGTCTGCGTAAGCTGAGGGCAGAGCTTGAGCGTCGCGGGCGTCCACCGCGCCGACGCGTAAAGACCAAGGTGCCTCAGCGATCGCGCCAGCGCAGGCTCAACGACAAGCACTTCAACGCTATCAAAAAGGCCAACCGTCGCAAACTGGGCAGCGACGAATGATCTTCTCAATACGTTGCGGTGAAATAGGGACTGTTTGGGGGTGCGGACAGAAAGTTGGACCGTGAAGCGGTCCGGACTGGAGGTT
>USOF01000270.1 GCA_900556285.1 uncultured Collinsella sp.
GCTCCTGTCGTTTCCGTGCCCCTGGATTGGGTCATAGTGTCTGTCCGTCCTCTACTTGCGGCGTTGTCTTGCTCCGGATGGGTAGTCATTGGGGACGTTCTTAAATGACTAGTCGTGAATGAGCGTGGATAATCTCCCGTTTTTGGCTCGGTGACGGCCTCAAAGTGGGAGATTATCCACGCTCGTTAGATAAGCGTCCGAAAATCCACGCTCGTCGCTACTTGAGCCCGGGCAGGCGGGTGTAGGGGAACGAGCGCTCTAGGAACTCGGCGCAGCGGGCGTAGTCTTTGGCGAAGTAGCTGCTGTAGAGCGAATCGAGCACGTATTGCACGGCGATGTGGCTGGCGAACTGCGTGATGCGGTGCGTCATGCTCTCGTGGTCGCTCACCGTGAGGTAGGCGGCAAAGCCGGGGTGCAGGCGCGCACAATAAGGTGTGCCGATGACAATGACGGGAACATGTCGGCTGCTGAGGATCGGCAAGATTTCCTTGAGGTTGGGTGCAAGGCCGCTGTAGGAGATGACGATCGCCACATTGCCGGAATCCGAGGCGAGCGCCGTGCGCACCTGGGCCTCGGTGCTGCTGTAGCATGTGGCGCTCTTGCCGGACGAAAGTAGGCGGTCGCGGAACATCCCCGCTGGATAGAGGTTGTGCGAGCCGGTGTAGATATCGACCTGCCGTGCCTTCGCGATCAGTTTGGCGGCGTGGTCGAGCTGCGCGGGGTCGAGCAGCTCCTGCGTCTCGGCCAGCGTGGTCTGGTAGAGCCCTTCCATGCGCTCCATAACCTGCGCGGGCGTGGACGTGGCATCGAAGGGAAAGTTGATGTCCACGTCGCGGCGGTTGCCTGCTTCGGTCGCCAGGCGGATAAGCTCGACCTTGAGGTCCTTAAAGCCCTCGAGGCCGAGCTTTTTGCAAAAACGGTGCACGCTTGCGACCGAAACATTGGCGCGGGCGGCAAACTCCTTAATGGAGAGTCCGCGGATGTCCTCGCCCATGGCAAGGGCCGAGATGCCGAGCTGCTGCTCGGTAGGGGTTAGGCCCTGCGCCTCGGTAATCTTGCGTTTGATATCCATTCGAACTCCCGCACTCGCCAAACCTGCCAAAAAGAGACGGGTTTATTTTGGCAGGTTTTGCCCGAGAAGGGTAACGGGGCCGAGGACACCGCTGGGCGCGACGGGCTCGGTGAGGGCGAAGATGTCGGAGGTCGCATGGTCGAGCGTGTTGATGACATCGATGGCGAGCTCGTGTGCGCCGGCGGTAAGCGCGCCTGTCGCAAAGCGGTAGGGCGGGCAGATGCGCGTGCCGAGCGTTTGTCCGTCGAGTGTGAGCGTTGCGACTTCGTAGACATCCCCTAGGTCAATGACGGTGTGGGCGAGGTCGTCGGCCAGCTCGAACGACGTGCGATAGCGGAACGTACCACATACGCCGGGGAACTGCTCGGCCGTGAGGTCGCACAGGCGCTCGAGCTTTTGCGGCTCGCCAAAGGTTCCATCGCTGCCGGCAGGGGAGAGGGCGACGGTCCACGGTCCGTCGATGCTAAGGCAAACCGCATCATCCGCATTCGTGTTCGCCCCGTCATCGAGTCCGACCTCGTCGCCCGTTCCCAGAACAACAACGCAGCTCTCGAAGGGCGCCAGCTCCAACGCGCCATCAAACGCAACGGGTTCGGTGCCGTTCAGCAGGTCGAGGCGCGTGCCGCAAAGGCGCTCGCCTCGAGCAAGTGCAACCGTACAGCAAATACTTTCACGCGGATGCTCGTTGACTAGCATCACATAGGTCTCGCCCGCACGCTTGTAGCGAAGTGCGCGCAGCCAGGGCTGTGGCCTATCGGTCACAACGGTCTGCAGCCCCGCGTCTGCCAGCGCGTCCGCCACATCGGCAAGTGGCGTTGCCGTAAGCCCGTCCAGATCGGCTGCGCCATCCGCGTCATAAAGAGCGCCGGGCACTTCGTCAGCAGCGAGCACCGTGACACCCGCGGCCATCATGCGCCTCACCTCTTCCGCTGTAGCCGCGCCAATAAACGAGGCGCCTGGCATGACAAACGCCTGGTAGCGACAGCCGTTAACAGCCAGCATTCCATCGGCAATCGAAACCTCGTAACGCCCCTCATCCTCAAAAGCCTCGGCAGGCACAAAGTCAAAATCGATCTGCGCGCGCGTGAGTTCGGCCGCCACGCGCTCGACGGGCATGGCGTTGCCGGCCCATTCGGCGTCGGCATGGTACAGAATGGCGACGGGGCGAGCGGCAGCGCCTTCCGAAAGGAGCGTCGCCGTGCGATTCATATAGCGCATGAGCTGGCCAAAGTGCGGCCATTGCGGGTTGTTGCCGTGCGCGTAAAAGTGCGGCGGGCAGTCCCAATCGGGGAAGGGCGCCATGCTAAACGCGTGCGGCGTAAACCAGTTAATACCGCGGACGAGCATATGGTCGGCGATCCACTTCATCTCGCGCAGGCCCTCGTGCCAGCCAAAGGCGCCAAAGACCTCGGCCATGCAGCGCCCCTGCTTTTTGGGGTCGAGGCGCGCGGCCGAAGAGCCCAACTTAGCAAGCGCGTACGTAAAGAACTCCATGTTCCATGCGCCGTGGAAGTAGCTGCTGTCTCTTATACACATCTCCGAGCCCACGAGACTCCTGAGCATCTCGT
>USOF01000271.1 GCA_900556285.1 uncultured Collinsella sp.
CCGAGAGCAGCGCGGTCTTGCCGGCGCCAGTCTCGCCAGTCAGGACAGTCAGGCCGGCACTCGGCACCAGCGTCGCCTCGCGAATGAGTGCAATGTTATAAACCTGCAGCTCATCGATCATGACGGACTCCGTAGAATACGCGGCTCACCGAGTTATAGAAGCTCTCGGGGCCGTAATCCAGCAGCAACACATCTCCGGGCCCGCGGCGCACCGCCACGCTCTCAACGGTGCCATCGCAGGTAATAAACTGTCCATCGATAGCGATCGCCGGAACGCTCGGGCGATCATCGGACATAAAGATTTCGACGACATCACTCGGCGAGGTCAAAAAGGCACGAGCCTGAATGGTGTGCGGCGCAATGGGTACGCAGACCATGCCCGTGTAATCCGGACTCACGATAGGACCGCCGGCACTGAGGGCATAGCCCGTGGAGCCGGTTGCCGTGGACACGACCACACCATCGCCGCGCAAGCGATCGATATGGTGGCCCGAAACGGTGATGTCGAACTCGACCATATCGGACAGCGGACCGCGGGTAAGCGCCATGTCGTTGAGGGCGAAGGTGCGCACGACATCCTTCGTACCGTCTTCGCGCACGGACACGATATCCGCGGCGATGGTGGCGCGACGGCTCACGTGCAGCTCACCGGACAGGGCGTCGCTCACGACCTGCAGGATGTCGCGCTCCTCGGGGCTCGCAGCAGTTAGAAAGCCCAGGTGACCATAGGAAAGACCGAGGATAGGAATCTCACGATGGTTGAGGATGCGGGCAGCGCGCAGCAACGTACCGTCGCCGCCGAGCGTAATGACCAGATCGGAGCCGTCAATATCAGGCGTGCTCTGAATCTTGGATCGCTGGTCGGCAGCCCATGCGACCTCATAGCCCTGGCGAGTCAGCCAAAGCTCAAGCATCAGGCCGCTCTCGACCGCCTCTTGCTTGTAGTAATTGGGAACCAGAAAGACCTTCATAGCGTTGCAGCTTTCTCGCTCATAACCGATACCTGGGATTGCAGCTCGTCTTGCGAGTGATCGCCGGGGTCAAATCTCGTGCCGTACAGGAAAAACTCAACGTTGCCCTTGGCACCATGAATGGGCGACACGCACACATCGACCGGGAACAGGCCCTTGGCAGCAAAGAGTTCAACCGCCGCCACGAGTGTATCGCGGCGCACGGCGGGATCGATCAAAATGCCGCCCTCGCCCACCAGCGCCGCCGGAGCCTCAAACTGCGGCTTTACGAGCGTGCAGAATGCACCCGTAGGCGCCAGGCACGCCAGTACCGCATCGATAATGTTCGCGATGCTGGTAAACGAGACATCACACACAGCCAGGTCGATAGTGCCGGCATAGCCAAGCTCAGGCAGCTGCGTCACGTTTGTGCGCTCATGCAGCGTCACGCGATCGTCCTGGCGCAACGACCAATCGAACTGGGCGCGACCCACGTCCACCGAGACAACGGTCGCAGCTCCGCGCTTGAGCAGACAATCGGTAAAGCCGCCGGTAGAGCAGCCCACATCCAGACAGGCAAGGCCCGTCGGATTGATGCCAAACGCATCAAGCGCGCCTTCGAGCTTAAGACCGCCGCGGCCAACATAGGGAATGCGCCCCTTCACATGCAGCGGCAGCCCCGGGATCACCTTAAGGCCCGGCGAAGTCAAGCGCTCACCGCCACTCGAGACCAAGCCGGCCATAAGAGTGCGAAGGGCATCCGCGCGATCGGCGCAGATGCCCTGTGAAATCAGTTCGTCATCAAGACGCACGCGTTTCATGAATGCCATCAACCATTCGTATCCGGAGATGCGGCCTAGCTATCCTGGGATTCGTTTGCCGCATCCTCATCGTATTCCTGCTCGAGCTTGTCGGCCTCACGCGGCGTCAACTCAAACTTGTCGACCATATCGACCGCGCGGGAGCCCAGCTCAATCGCTTCGTCAAACAAATCGAGCGAACGCTCCAAGGAGGTATCCTTGGAGCGAACGGTAGCGATGATCTGATCCAGACGGTCCGAAATCTCATCAAAGTTACGGACAGAACCCTCTGGCATGGCTACTCCTCGACGGAGTCGGCCTCGACGGCCTCAGCAGCGTCCGCATCCTCGGCCAACACACCAGCCTCAGCCTGGGCAACCGCAACCTTAGCGGCAGCCTCGGCAGCCTGTGCCTCCTCGCGAGCGCGATCCTCGGCCAGCAGCTCCTGGTATAGGTCCTCGCCCGGCAGCTCCTCGCTGCGAGCGATCTTGCCCAGCACGCCGTTGACGAACGACGCGGACTGGTCGGTGCCATAGGCCTTGGCAAGCTCGACGGCCTCGTTGATCACGATGGCGTCCGAGACCTCCTCGTCGGTGAGGAAACGCATCTCGTAAACGGCGATACGCAGCAGATTGCGGTCGGCACCGGGCATGCGCATAAGATCCCAGTTCTTGGCAACGGAGCGCAGAGCGCAGTCGATGCGGTCGATATGCTCGTAGGCACCGCGGCACAGCTCCAGCGCATAGGGGTCGAGGGGACCCTTCGAGATCAGGAAATCACCCTCGAGGACGCGCTCGAGCGGGCTGTCCGTGGCCTCGGCCTGGAACAGCAGCTGCAGCGCCTGACTGCGGGCAAGCGTACGCCCG
>USOF01000272.1 GCA_900556285.1 uncultured Collinsella sp.
GCCGCGTACTTTGGTACGCAAGCGACGGTTTGAGGGGCAAGGTCGGGTGCCTGGGGAAGCCCTACAGTTCGAGTTCGTTGAGGCGCAGGATTGCCACGATATAAATCTTGAGCGCCTGCTTGAGCTGTTCCTCGTCGGCGCACTCGTTGGGACCGTGCATCTGGCCGCCCCATGCGGGCAGCTCCAGGCCGGTCTCCTCGGGGCCAAACGACACGGCGCGGGCAAAGTTGCGCGCGTAGGTGCCGCCGCCCATGGCAAAGGGCTCGGCATGCTTGCCCGTAAACTCGTTATAGGTATCGATAAGCGCCTTCACGGCCGGATCGTCGGCAGACACCGAGAACGGCACCTTTGCATGGCCCACGCGACACGTCACGTCAAAGCGCCCCACGAGCGGCTCGAGCTGCTCGCGGATGGTGTCGGCGCTCGTGCTATCGGGGAAACGCACGTCAATGACCTGCTCGATGTGGCCATCCACCACGCGGATGACGCCGGGATTGCAGGTGAGCGGGCCAAACGCCGGGCTCGTCGCATCGATTCCCAGGCCGCGGCCATAGGCGTCCGCATGTACAAAGGCCAGGAACTTGACAAACTCGTGCTCGGCAGGCGTCAGCAGGCGCTCGCCGCGGGCACCAAACGCGTCCTCGGCCTCGCGCAGATACGCCACGATCAGACCGACGGCATTGATCGTTCCCTCGGGCATCGAGGCATGACCGCCAATACCGTGGGCGAAAATCTGCGCATGCCCGTTATCGAGTGCTGTAATCTCCAGGCGGTCAGCGTTCTCAACGGGCGCCGGCAGTTCATCGGCGGCAATCGCAAGCTCGCAGATAGACTGCGACGGAATGGCGTTGCTCGCCTCGGCACCGCTCCACGATACGATGCGTCCGCCGTCGATCTTGGAGCTCACAAACGTCGCCCCAAACTGGCCCTTCTCGGCATTGCAGACCGGGAACTCGGCATCGGGCGTAAACAAAAAGTCGGGGTCTGCGTGGTTCTCCAGATAATGGTGAACGTCGGACATGCTCACTTCCTCATCACAACCCAGCAGTGCGCGGAAGGTGTAGCGCGGCACAATGCCGTGCTTGAGCAGGTACGCGCCGGCGTAGAGCGACAGCACCGCCGGACCCTTGTCGTCGATCACGCCACGGCCGAGCAGCCAGCCCTCGCGACGCTCCATCGCAAACGGATCGGTATTCCAGCCGGGGCCGGCGGGCACCACGTCCACGTGGCAGATGGTCGCGAGCTGCTTATCGCCGCGACCCGGGATATCGGCAATACCCACGTAACCCTCGTCGTCGCTTGTCTGGTAGCCAAGCTTCTGCGCGATGCCGAGCGCGCAATCGAGCGCGTCACGGACCGGACGGCCAAACGGCGCACCGGGCTCCGCATTTGCAGAAACCGCCACGGACGGATAGCTCACCAGCTGCTCGATATCGGCGACGACATCCTCCCAGACCTCGTCGACATACTCGGTAGCGCTCTGCTCCACCTGATTCATGGACGACCTCCTTACCAATGAGGGGCAAGTGTGCCGCCCCTCACATCAAGTACTTATATAGCGAAAAGTTTAGCAAGCTCGGCCACCGAATGCACCACCGCATCGGCGCCCGCTGCCTCGTGCTCGCCCGGCGCCGCCGCGCCCGAATAGATGCCAATACACGGCACGCCCATCGCGTGCGCGCCCTCCACGTCATTAAAGCGGTCGCCGATCATCACGGCCTCGTCAGCAGTCGCGCCGAGCGCCGCCAGCGCATCGCGGACCGAATCCGCCTTGGTCTCGCGTCCCTGAGGCGGATTCATGCCGACCACGGCCTCAAACTGAGAAAGCCCCAGCTCATGCACCATGTCGATGCACTTTGCCTCCATGCGCGACGTCGCCACGGCCACACGCTTGCCCTGGGCGGCCAGCCCGTCGAGCAGCTCGGGGATCCCATCGAACACGGGGTACTCTTCCGGACCCAGCTCATCAAAAAAGGCGCGGTACTCATCGGCCACCACCAGCGACTCCTCGCGCGAGAAGCCGTAAAAGTCGTGGAAGCTCTTCCACAGCGGAGGCCCGATCATACGGCGCAAGTCACCCATCTGCGCCTCCGTAAACCCACGCGCAGCCAGCGTCTTGCGCGTCGAGGTCATCACCGCCCGACCCGTATCGGCCACCGTGCCGTCAAAATCGAACAACACGACCGGCCGTTTGCCTATCTCCAACGCCTCCATCGGCATCCCTCTTCCCCAGTTGACGATTTCCACACCGACACTTCAAACTGTTGACTATTCAACATTTTAACCTAGCAATGTAGAGCAACTCCACTATACTTGTCGCACTTTGCTCTCAGAAGGCGGCGCCGTCGCGCCCCAACGAAAGGTGCAATTATGTCTTTTGCCATCATAACCGACTCCACGTCGGACATCTCCCCCGCCCGCGCCCAAGAGCTCGGCATTTACGTGATTCCGCTGCATGTGATTATCGAGGGCGAGGACCTGCTCGACCAGGTACAGATTACCGCCCAGGAGTACGTCGCGCGCATGGCCGGTTCCGAGCAACTGCCGCACACCTCGCAGCCGAGCGCCGGCGAGTTCAAGGCCTGTCTCTTATACACATCTGACGCT
>USOF01000273.1 GCA_900556285.1 uncultured Collinsella sp.
AAGACGGAAAGCACATTAAGTGCTTTCCTTTGCGTGCGGAACTCGCGACAAACTTCATGCCCTCCGGTCCGCCCCGGGAGCCAGGTTGACTAATTCGGGCCCGGTATTCAGAAAAGTCAGTGCAGCAAAATGGCGATGCAGATGATGCGAACAAGAAAGGGGCACGTTACTGAAACGTGCCCCTTATGGGTGGGACGTGGGGTTAACGCTCGTAGATGAGGTTACCGGCCAGGTAGGTGGCCTGAACCTTGGTGGCTTGTAGCTCTTGGGGGTCAACGGTGAGCGGGTTTTGGTCCAGGACTACCAGGTCGGCGTATTTGCCGGGTTCCAGGCTGCCGAGGTTTTGCTCGTCGCCCGCTGCGTACGCGCTGCCAAGCGTGTAGTTGCGCAGGGCCGTTGCCGCGTCGATACGCTCGCTCGGTAACCAGCCGCCCTCGGGCCAGTGGCTGCGAGGGTCTTGGCGCGTGATAGCCGTGTAGAGCACGTTCATGCTGGTAACGGCTGTGATGGGGCTATCGGTGCCGAAGGCTTGGCGGATGCCGCGCTGCTTATAGGTCGCAAACGGCCACATGATGCGGCTGCGCTCCAAGCCCAGGTCGCGCTCCGGACCACCCGGGTCGAGCGTGATATGGCAGGGTTGGCTCGAGGCAACGACGTTGAGCTTGCGCAGACGATCGATGTCCTCGGGCAGCAGATTCTCCAAATGCTCAAGCGTATTATGGCCGTGCTGGGGCAAGCCGTAGCGCTCTGCCGCCTCCTCGAAGATGTCGAGTGCGGCATGGATGGCGCCGTCGCCGATAACGTGAATGCGCACGGTGTGGCCGCGCTCGGCTGCCGCCAGAACCAGCTTGCGCATGCGCTCGACGGGAACCGTCAGACGACCCTGGTCGCCCGGGAAGCGCGGGTTGGTATAGGGTTCGGTAAGGTATGCGGTATGCTCGCTCGACACACCGTCGAAGAACTGCTTAAAGCCCGGCGCCGAGAGCAACGCATTGTTTGCGTAGCGGGTCTGAAGCTCTTCCAAGCGCGATTGGTCATCCAACAGCGTGGGGAACAGGTGGGCGCGAATGCCCAGCTTGCCGGCGGCCTGCAGCTTGTCGTAGACGTCGTCGCGGATAAAGTCGCAGCCCGGCATGGGCATGAGCGACATGTCGCAAATCGAGGTAATGCCCTGCTCGGCCATGCGTTTCATTTGGTCGGCATACGCGCTCGCGATGCGGTCCTCGCCCAGCCACTCGAGACAGCGCGGCAGCAGCTGCATGGCCGCAGCCTCGTGAGCAATACCCGTGAGCTCGCCATTTGCATCCTTGTCGTAGCTGCCACCCGCCGGCGGCTCGCTGTCACGCGTCACGCCGAGCGCCTCGAGCGCGCGGCTGTTGAGCCACAGCGTATGCCCGTCGCCCGAGTACATAACACAGGGGCGAACGGGAAAAGCAGCATCGAGCGACGCCTTAGTGGGATGCTCGGGCGGATCCCAGCGGTAATCGCGCCAGCCCTGCGTCACGACCCAGGCGTCGTCGGGCAGGTCCTGGGAAAACTCGAGCGCGTGCTGCACCAGCGCCGCCTCTGACGTGCCCATATCCATGAGCATATACGGCGAGGAGCCGACCGAGGTATGGAAGAAGTGCAGGTGCGCATCGTGGAAACCGGGGCAGACAAACTGCTCGCCGTAATCGACCACCGGCGTGGCGGCGGGAGCGGCGGCAATCACGTCATCGGGGACGCCGACTGCAACGATGCGATCACCCGCGGTGGCGATCGCCAACTCGCGGGCGGTATCGATGCCGTCTTGGGCGGTAAAAACGTTCTTGGAGCGGATAATCCGATCGATATGTTGCATGGGCGTCCCCATCTCTGGCAGGAAATTCAACTCCCCCGAGTGTACTCCCCCGCCCTTGCAACAAAACCCCAAGCGGCAAACGGCAACTTTACCAGCCCTAGCGGCAGGTGGCATACTGGAGAGAGCCTGTACGATTTTGCGATCAACCCAGCAAGGAGCAAATCGACCATGACGAAGACCAAGGCACAGCAGATTATGGCGGCAACCGAGGTTCGCGCGGCAGACGACGTCACCGCGGCCATCCGAGATATTGCCACCGAGTTTGAACCCTATATCATCAAGCAGCGCCGGCACTTCCATAAGCACCCGGAGCTGAGCCTTGCCGAGGAGCGCACGACCTCCGACATCGCCAACCAGCTCGACGCCATGAATATCCCCTACGAGCGTCCACTCAAGACCGGCTTGGTGGCAACGCTTCGCGGTACCGCGCCGGATGCCTACCGCGAGGACGGCACGCCGCGTCGCCGTATCCTGCTGCGCGCCGATATCGACGCCCTGCCCGTCACCGAGCAGACCGGCGAGGAGTTCGCCAGCGTCAACGAGGGCTGCATGCACGCCTGCGGTCACGACTGCCACATCGCCATGATGCTCGGCACGCTGCAGATCCTGCGCCACATGACCGATGACATCCACGGCGAGGTCCGCATCGTGTTCCAGCCCAGCGAGGAAAACGGCCAGGGTGCCAAGCTCATGATCGGCACCGGCGTGCTCGACGGCGTCGACGGCGCCTACGCCGCACATATCTGGAG
>USOF01000274.1 GCA_900556285.1 uncultured Collinsella sp.
CGAGATGCTCAGGAGTCTCGTGGGCTCGGAGATGTGTATAAGAGACAGGTACTTGGCCGCTCGTTTGGCATTGTTGCGTGAGAGCGTGCACATCCAACCTGCGATAAACAAAAATACCCAGCTGATGCTGGCGCGCCAGATGTCTTGAAAGACGGTCTGGGTAAACCAGGGCATATCCCAGTCGTACAAGTAGGCGAGATCATAGCAAGCGTGAAAACCTGCCATTGAAATCATCGTAAACCCGCGGACGGTATCAAAGATGGTGATGCGTTTTTGCATTACGAGAACCGGCGCATCAAGCCGACGACTTTGCCCAAGATAACGGGATTCGTTGCATAGATAGGCTCCATGGTGTCATTCTCAGGCTGCAGGCGTACGCGTCCCTGCTCCTTGTAGAACGTCTTGACGGTCGCTGAACCATCAATCATGGCCACGACAATTTCGCCATTCATGGCACTCTTTTGTTCACGGACGATGATGTAATCGCCATTGAAGATGCCGACATTGATCATTGAGCTCCCATGCACCTCAAGGATAAAGGAACCCTGATCAGTGGCGATTTCGGTCGGGATAGTAAACGTGTCTTCGATATTCTGCTCGGCCAGAATGGGGATCCCAGCCGCGACGCGACCAACGAGCGGTAGCGAGACCGTTCCACGAGGTGCGGTGGGCTCGTCAGATTTAGAAATTGAGACAGAGGAGCCGTCCTCGTTAAAGAGTTCCAGGGCGCGCGGTTTGGTGGCATCGCGCTTGAGCAGCCCGCGCGCCTCCAAGGCAGATAAGTGGGCGTGCACGGTGCTGGGGGAGGAAAGGCCCACGGCAGAAGCCATCTCGCGCACGCTGGGCGGATAACCCTTCTCCTGCTGATATTCCTTGATGAAGTCGTAAATTTGCTGCTGACGCTTGGTAATTTTGCGAGCCATCAGGGCATCCTCTCTGCCAATGCCAAACAAATGTTCGAATTTTGCTTGACAGGAACAACTGTTCGAAGATAATAATAACCGAACATTCGTTCTCGCGCTAGACATTTTTGTCCGCGCGGCTTGATAAAACTGTTCTCAGCAAAACACGCGAGAGGAGAACATGATGAACGCAACGAATATGGTCCAGGGAAACCTCGCCCTTAAGCTCGAGACGCCTGCAGAACCCACTTTTACGGTTGTTCAGGGTGGCCGCTCCGGCTTTCAGCCTTTGACCGTAAAGCCTGCTCGCAATCAGCAGGCTGTAGTCACGCCGGTCCGCGTTGCCCTGAAGGTTCCGACGATTGTCGCCGTTGCCGTTGCGCTTACGCTCCTCTTTGTCCTCGCTACGTCGGTCTTTAGCGCTCGTCACGCCGCGTATGCCGAGTCCGTTTCCAACGTTACCTACGAGACCATTCGCGTTCAGCCTGGCGATTCTCTTTGGTCTCTTGCCGAGGAATATCCAATCGAAGGCCTTTCCACGCAAGAGACTTCCGACATGATCCGTAACGTCAATCATCTGGAGCATGGTTCGCTCGCCGCCGGTGCGCATCTTAAGGTTCCTGCTCGTTCGTAATCTTTATCGCGCTGCGCATGGTACCCTTGTTATCGTTTAAGAGGAGGTACCATGCGCTGTCCCAAATGCGGCAAGGCACATACCCGCGTCGTTGATTCTCGTATGCAGGAGTCAAATAACACCATTAAGCGCCGTCGCGAATGTTGCTCGTGTAACTATCGCTTTACAACGTTTGAGCGATGCGAAGACCCAATCGAGGTCATTAAGTCGGACGGAACCAAGCAGCGGTTCGATCGCAATAAGCTGCTCGTCGGCTTGATGCGCGCCACCATCAAGCGCGATATCGACACTAAGAAGCTCAATGAGATTATCGACGACATCGAGGTCGAGCTGCGCTCTCGCACGCTGACGGCCGTCACGTCCCATGAGTTGGGTGACATGGTGCTCAAGCGCTTGGCCAAGATCGACAAGGTGGCGTACATCCGCTTTGCCTCGGTCTACCGCGATTTCAAAGACGTCGATGAGTTTCTGCAAGAGCTCGACAAGCTAAGGTGATTCCATGTCCAACATTACCGTTAACATAAAGCGTCTCGACCCCACCGTCGAGCTTCCCAAATACGCCCATCCCACCGATGCCGGCTTGGATCTGCGCTCCAACGAGGACTGCGTCCTGAAGCCCTTCGAACGCCGTCTGGTCTCTACTGGGCTGGCCATCGCCCTGCCCGATGGCTACGCCGGCTTCGTCCAGCCCCGCAGCGGCTTGGCCATTAAGCAGGGCCTGTCTATAGTCAACACGCCGGGCCTCATTGACGCCCACTACCGAGGAGAACTCAAGGTTATCCTCATCAACCTAGACCCCTCCAACAACATCCAAATCAACAAAGGCGACCGCATAGCCCAACTCGTCATCCAAGAAGTCCCCACGGTTAACCTCATAGAAGTAGAAGAACTAGACGAAACCGACCGAGGCAACGGAGGCTTCGGCTCCAGCGGCGTCGCCTAGGGGCGCTCTTATCCCTCCCGCCCGCTCTCACACATATCATTCCATGCTCAAACATTCTCGCTTCGCTTCGCTCGCTGCGAAACTGCGCGTGGAACGATATGTGTGAGA
>USOF01000275.1 GCA_900556285.1 uncultured Collinsella sp.
CCTCAGCGGTGTGCGAGGCGGGGAACAGGCCGTTCTCGATGCGACCGCCCTGGGCCTTCGCGGCGTCATCTTTCGATGCAGCGGGGTTGGAGATGCCGTTGCGGCGGGCGATGGCACGGCGAATGCTATCGAGGGGCGTGATGCTCAAAGCGGAGTCCTTTCTATTGCTGCGCTCTAGTATAGACGCGACGGTGTTCGCTCGTGTTTTTGAACGGAGTGTTCGATTATTTCGGCGGCGCCATTCAGTAGTCGGCATTTAGGGACGTTCCTTATGTGCCGGCGCTTTGGGAACGTCCCTAAGTGCCGGCATCCGGGGACACTCCTTGGTTGTTGCCTGTTCAAGAGTGTCCCCAACGACTAGTCGTTTAAGAACGTCCCCAATGACCAGGCCGCTTGCCTGCGATTTTTGACCGTTGGGCGGGCTTGCCGCCCTTGCCGCAAAAACGTTTTTGCATATCGGGTACAACGGGCTTTACGTGAGTAAAGTGCGCGCCGCGTCCACGTGTCGCGTTTTTAAAGGAGGCCCCATGCCTGGTGTTACCCCTGCAGAAGTACTGTCCAACTTTGGTCTTACGTTGGTCGAAGATCCCGCCGAGAACCAGCCCCGCCTGCTGGTTGACCTGCCGGCTGCCGAGCTCGTCGAGTATGCCATCCGCCGTGAAGAGGGGTGCATGGCCTCCAACGGCGCACTCGTAATCGAGACGGGGGAGCGCACCGGCCGCTCGCCCAACGACCGCTTTATCGTCGACACGCCCGACGTGCACGACAAGATCGCCTGGGGCGCCGTCAACCGACCGCTTTCTGTCGAGAGCTACGAGACCATCAAGGCCGGTATCGTCGACTATCTCAACGAGCGTGATGTGTTCGTCACCCGCGGCATGGCCGGCGCCGACCGCAACCACACGCGTCGCCTGCTCGTCGCCTGCGAGCGTGCCAGCCAGGCGCTCTTTATTAAGCAAATGCTCGCCCGTCCGCTCGCTCGCGAAATCGCGCGCACCGGTGAGCCGGACTTTTGCGTGCTCGCGGCGCCAGGTTACCAGTGTGACCCTGCCATCAAGGGCCTCAACTCCAGCGCCGCCGTGGTCATCAACTTCCAAGAGCGCGTGATTCTGGTCGCTGGCACTGGCTACTCCGGCGAGATCAAAAAGTCCATCTTCAGCGTTATGAATTACCTGCTGCCCGTCGAGGACGACGTTCTGCCCATGCATTGCTCGGCCAGTATGGACCCCGTCACGCATGAGACCGCCGTGTTCTTTGGCCTGTCGGGCACCGGCAAGACCACGCTTTCGGCCAACCCCACGCGCCTGCTGATCGGCGACGACGAGCACGGTTGGTCCGATATGGGCATCTTTAACGTCGAGGGTGGCTGCTATGCCAAGTGCGAGGGGCTGGACGCGTTCCACGAGCCCGAGATCTTCAACGCCGTCCGCTTTGGCGCCATCTGCGAAAACGTGGTGCTCGACGAGAATCGCAAGCCTAACTACGACGACGTCTCGATCACGCACAACACGCGCGTGGCCTACCCCGTCGAGCATATCCCCAACGCGTGGACCAAGGGCATGGGCACCACTCCGAGCGTCGTGCTGTTCCTGACTTGCGACGCCTTTGGCGTGTTGCCGCCCATCTCGCGCCTGACGGCCGACGCCGCCATGTATCACTTTGTGACGGGCTTTACGGCCAAGATCCCTGGCACCGAGGTCGGCGTCACCGAGCCCACGCCCACGTTCTCCTCGCTGTTTGGCGAGCCGTTTATGCCGCTCGATCCTATGGTCTACGCCAAGATGCTCGGCGAGCGTATCGCCGACGGTCGCACCCGCGTCTATCTGGTCAATACCGGCTGGATCGGCGGCGGCTACGGCGTGGGTCATCGCATCGAGCTTGCCTACACGCGCTCACTGGTCGCTCGCGCCCTCGACGGCACCATCGAGGACAGCGAGTTCGTACACGACGATATCTTTAATGTCGACATTCCCACTACGTGCCACGGTGTGCCGGACGGCATCCTGGTGCCGCGCCAGTACTGGCAGAGCACCGTGCGCTACGACGAGGCAGCGCACAACCTGGCCGTGATGTTCGAGGAGAACTTCGAGAAGAAGTACTCGCACCTGCCCGAGTCCGTAAAGGCCGCCGGCCCGCATGCCCAGGTGCCCGCCGACGCCCGTCATCGCGGCCGCGGGCTGCTGGGACTCCGCCACTAGCGTCGCCGTGAGTCCATATCCACCACAAAGGGGACAGACACCGTTGTGGTGGTTTTGCTCGCGCGGAAGACTCGGGTTACAATACGCCTGACATATCGTCCCCTTCTCCGGATGGGGACAGCGTAAGCGCTCTTGTGGCGGCACCGTAGGACTTTGAAGGTGGCCGTCGTAAGGGCGCTTTTTGTTTAGGCGCCCTCGCTCGGCGCGCACAATGAAGGGAGAGCGTATGAAGAGCTTTATTGCCGAGGATTCATTCTGGGAGCTGTTTCCGCAGGCGGCAATCGGCGTTGTGGTCGTAAAGGGCATGAAGCCCGCGGCGCAGATTTCCCAGGAGGACGTGGATGCGATTGCCGCGTTGCTCCTGTCTCTTATACACATCTCCGAGCC
>USOF01000276.1 GCA_900556285.1 uncultured Collinsella sp.
CAGCGAGATCTACGTCGGAGACAACTACGACGAAAATTACGATATATCCTTTTTTTTGAGCGCGGGCGCTGCACGGATTCATATTCCAAGGCGTGGTGCGATTCTCACGGATCTGCAAATAACCGCACCGTCCCTCACAAGGTCAAGCTGAACGCGAAGGAGGAGGCTTGCCTGCGCGATCTCTAGCTTGCTGGCACCGCTGAAGTTATCGCCGGTCTCGTGACAACCGGTCCTAGCGGCGGCTTTTTTGCAACCGCAATGACATCGTACCGACTTTTCACTTGCATGTTCTGAAAGGAAGTTGCCATGTTGTCGCAAAATCAATCGAGATACTTGACCACAATCGGCTTTGCCCTGCTTGCATTACTCTTTGCTAGCGACCTTTTGCTGAAACCGCCCAAGGAACTCGTTTTGCTTGCCATAGACTGCATTTCCGCCCTTTACTTTACGGCAACCCTATTCGTCGGACTAAAGGAGAGGAAAATAGGCGCAGTCGCCGCATCCGCCGTATGCTTGATCATAACCATTGCATCATTCTTTATCTGACACATTGGTGATCTAGGGGCGATATCGTAGGAATACGACCGGGAGAGTCGGGACCAGATTGCCCGGGTTGCCCGGTCGGCTCGCGCGACGGCGCGGCGGTTCCACAGAAAGCTCTCCGGACTTCACGCCGTTTCTGATCGCATTGTAGACAGCCATCTCGTCTTCGCTGTCGGCGAGCACGCGGTGTGCGTCGTCGTTTTGGATGTCCAGTAAATCTCGAAGGTCCTCCATGCACCAGCGTCCGAGATCTGGCCATGCGCGTCGCGCGAGCTGATAAGTGTCGATCGCGATGTTGTAGTTAAAGTCCAGGCCAAAGCCGTCCCAGGCAGAACGGTATTGTTTCCTTGATTATCAACTTCATCCGGACACTTCCCGCATTCATCCGTGTGTGTACGGATGAATGCGGGGTTCGATACCCTGGCGGCCTGATCGGCAGACCGCCAGGAATTCTCACTCCTCGATAAAAGCCGGCACTCGGTTAGTCCTGCGCATCTTGAAATCGCCAGTCTCGTGGGAGACGTAGAGAATGCCGTCCATCCCGTCTAGTGATGCATACGACAGGTGAACTGAACCGCAATCCGATCCATCATTGTCGAGAAGATCAAACGAATTCGGATCGCTCGTTGCGGCCAAACGACCACTCATACAAGAGCCATCGTCATTACAGATTTGCCATTCCATATCTTCGCCTGCAAGAATCGCCATAGACGGCCTGGTCGCGCCATCGTTGACATACATCCCGTCTATGCCAAACCCATTTTCAGCGCCATTGATGAACGACTGCTCGGACCTATACCTCGCAAATGATGCACATAGCACCATTGCAAGACAAAGTACAAAGCCAACAATCGCTATCTTTGCATAGCTCTTGCCTATCATGTCATTCACCTCCCTCGTATGTATCGAGGTATTCCTGCTTGAGCGTCTGCGAGGACGACTTGATCTTTTCCACGAGCGTGCCGGCTTCGATGAAGTAGAACGAGTTGGTAAGGTCTGCCAGGTCGTCGAGTAGATGGCTTGAAATGAGCACGCTGCGTCCCCGCGCCACTTCGCTGCGCATCGCGTCGCAGGAGGTTTTCCGTTTTCCCGGATCGAGGCCGTTCAGCGGTTCATCGAGGATAAGGTACGGGCAACCGGTCGCTATCGCCATGGCAAGCTTTACCTGCTGCTTCATCCCTGTCGAGAGTTTACGGGTCGGCTTGTCGAGATATGGGGAGATTCCGAGGGAGCTGCAGAGCGAGTCGATGTCGGTGGCCGATTTCCACGCCTCCCTAACGAAAGCAAGGTGCTCGAGGGCTGATAGCGTGGGGTAAAGATCCGTGCCGCCTGAAGAGCTCAGGTAGACGAGTTCTGCAAATTCGGCTGATTGACGTTGGCTGATTCCGTCTGCCACCAGGCTTCCCGAGTGGATACGGGTGGGAAATTGGCCCGACAGCGCTTCAAGAAGGGTGGTTTTCCCCGAGCCGTTGGGAGCAACGAGGCCCGCCACCGTTCCCGGGCTCAGGAAAAGCGATCCGATTGAAAGTATCGTCGTGCTTCCGTATCCCACGCTCACGTCCAGAAGCTCGAGCCCATGGTGCTTTTTAGCGGGTCCAGCCTGTTTGGGCGAACGCGTCACAACGGCGCCGACCGTAAAAAGGACCGCGACGTATACCAGGGCCACGGCAAGCATCGATGCGCCGCCCGAACCGGAGCCAATGAATTCTGTCGGGAAGCATCCTACGTAACCCGTTGCCTCGATAGGCGAGAACACGGCCAGCGGCAGGAGCTCGAGCGCGGCATTATGCCCCAGTGCCGAATCGGACAATAACGGGAATGCCGGGGCCGCGACAAGCAACGCGGAGGTAAGGGGGCCCGCGAAGACGCGCCTCGTTGCGGTCGATAGGACGACGGAACAAACGGATATCAAGGTTCCACCCGCGAGCAGCGCGAGAAGTATGGTCGTGAAGACGTTTCCCGCGGTCGTGGTAGTGAGCGCGCCGTCATGGAAGAAGGCGATCGGGTACCCGATCTGCCCGAAGCCGTTTAGGGC
>USOF01000277.1 GCA_900556285.1 uncultured Collinsella sp.
TCAGGAGTCTCGTGGGCTCGGAGATGTGTATAAGAGACAGGATATCAACATGGCCTGTCCGGCTCGCAAGGTCGTTACCAAGGGCGAGGGCTCGGCGCTTATGCGCACGCCCGACCTCGCCGAGAAGATTGTCGAGGCAGCGGTGGGTGCGGCGCATGTTCCCGTGACCGTGAAGATCCGCAAGGGTTTTTATGCCGAGGATCGCAATGCCGCAACGTTTGCCCAGATGCTCGAAGGGGCGGGCGCCTCTGCAGTTGCTGTGCACGGTCGTTGTGCCACGCAGCTCTATACGGGCCAGGCCGATTGGTCTGTCGTCGACGAGGTTGCCGACGCTGTCGATATTCCCGTGATTGGTTCGGGCGATGTGTTTTCGGCCGAGGACGCTGCTGAGCATCTGAGCGGCTCGGGTGCCAGCGCGGTGTTTATCGCGCGCGGCATCTACGGCAATCCGTGGGTGTTCGGCGATGCCCGAGCCCTTGCGTTCGATGGTACGCCGGTTCCTTCTCGCTCCTCGGTCGAGCGCCTGGAGGCTCTGCGTGAGCACCTGACGTTGACGCACGAGCTTCTGCCGCTTATGTCGCGCGCCCGTACGTATGCAAGCTGGTACTTAAAGGGCATGCCCCATGCCGCCGCCTGGCGCGCTCAGGTGGTGCGCTGCTCCACGTACGAGGAGTTTATGGCGCTGGTCGATGATATAGAGCGCGACGTGGTGGCCTGCGAGGCCGCGCTTGCCGCCGGTGAGTCGGTGCCCGCTCATCCGCTGGAGGCTTAAGGGTGGCCGTTACCGCGCTGTATGTGCACGTGCCGTTTTGCGCTCAAAAATGCCGCTATTGCGACTTTGATTCGCAAAGCGTGGCCCTGTGCGACCTGGACGCTGCACTCGATGCCTATTTTGAGCACCTGTATGTGCGGCTCGATGCCTATGGCAACGCCGGGGCACTCAGGCAGATCCGCACGGTCTACGTAGGCGGCGGAACGCCGTCGCTGGCAGGGGAGCGCCTGGTGGAACTTGCCCGTCGTATCTCCATGTGGTGCAAGCCCGTTGAGTTTACTTGCGAGGCCAATCCCGAGTCGCTGACCGCCGAACTCGCCACCACGCTTTCCGAGGCGGGTGTCACGCGCATCTCTCTGGGCGTGCAATCCCTCGACAATACCGAGTTGGCTGTTATTGGCCGTATCCATGATGCCGAACGGGCGCTTGAGGCTATCGCGACGGTGAAGGATGTTGGGCTCGATGTGTCGTGCGATCTTATATGCGGGCTTCCCGGACAGACTATGGCGAGCTGGCAGCACACGCTCGATGGCGTGCTTGCGGCGGCCCCGCACCATGTGTCGGTCTATCCGCTCACGCTCGAGGAGGGCACGCCGCTTTACCGCATGGCGTGCCGTGACGAGTCGCTTGAGCCTGATGAGGATTTCCAGGCCGCATGCATGGACGTTGCGCGCGAGCGGCTGAGTTCGGCGGGCTACCATCCGTATGAGGTGGCGAGCTACGCGCTCGATGGGCATGAATGCGCCCATAACATTGCCTATTGGACCGGACAGGGCTATCTGGGTTTGGGTCGTTCTGCCGCCGGTATGCTCGATGCCGAGGATTTCGATCGCTTGGCTAAATTGTTCCCTGGCGCGCCTTCTCGAGGCGATGCGTATCGCGTGCGTCTGGTGCAACGCGATGATGGCGCGACGGCGTTTGAGGCCGAATATCTGTCGCAGCGCGAGGCTGCGGCCGAGGACCTGATGCTCGCTTGTCGCATGACGCGCGGCGTTGCATCCGACCTGTTGGTTCGCGCGGCTCGTGTCATCCCTGCTGAGGAGCTGACAGCGGCTTGTGACTGCGCTCTTGAGCTTGGGCTTGCCGCTTGGGTGCCCGAGCACGGTGATACCCATGCGGGGCCTATCGCCTCTGGCGATGTCATCGCCGGCCTCACCTGTGCCCGCCTGGCGCCGACCCACCTGGGTTGGCTCGATGGAAATGTTCTGTTCGAGCTGTTTTGGGATCTAGCTTAGGCCGCTCGGGTAGAATTACCGGAATAAATACGCTGCTGTGAGCAGGAGGTTGCCGCGCATGGCGACGATGAACGAAAAAGATTACTACGAGATTTTGGGTGTCTCTAAGGACGCCACCTCGCGTGATATTCAAAAAGCTTTCCAGCAAAAGGCCCGCAAGCTCCATCCGGACGTCAATAAAGAGCCGGATGCCGAGGAGAAGTTTAAAGAGGTTTCCGAGGCCTACGCCGTGCTCTCGGACGAGCAGAAGCGTGCGCGTTACGACGCCATGCGGTCGGGCAATCCCTTTGCCGGTGCACCGACGGCTTCGCCCTATGGCGGTGGCTATGCCGGCAGCGCCGGTTACGGCAATCCCTTTGACGGCGGTTTCCCCTTCGGGGGCGCCTGGGGCCAGCCCCGTCGCGGCCAGGCGGCCTACAACCCCGAGAGTGGCGCCAACGTGGTCGTCGATATCAAGCTCGACGCCAAGGAGGCCAAGGGCGGTGCCCACAAGACCGTTCGCTACACCCGCTTCGATACGTGCGGTCACTGTGGCGGCTCGGGCTCCGTTTCGTCTGAGCATGCCCATAC
>USOF01000278.1 GCA_900556285.1 uncultured Collinsella sp.
GGCAGCGTCAGATGTGTATAAGAGACAGTTTCGAAACTGTTTCAATGGATTAATTTAATTTTGCATTTATTTTTCTCATTTACTTTTCAGCGGAGCGGGATATTGTATAAGGAAAGGCATCCTCAAGTCAAGGAGCGGGCCGCAGGGCGATTCCGGCGGCCGGAGAAACAGGAAGGAACAGAGAAAGATGGCCAAGATTACATTCATGGGGGCGGGCAGCACGGTGTTCGTCCGCAACGTTCTCGGCGACTGCATGTGCCGCGAGGCGCTGAAGGATTCCCACTTCGCGCTGTACGACATCGACGGACAGCGGCTGAAGGAGTCGGAATTCATCCTGAAGACCCTGAATGCGAACATCAACGACAATCGCGCCACCATCACGTCGCACCTCGGCGTCGAGAACCGCAAGGAGGCGCTGCGCGGCGCCGATGCCGTTGACGGCGCTCGCGAGGGAATGCATGCGCTGCAGCAGCAATATGCGGCTACGATGTCGGCCCTGCGCGAAGCGGCTGAATAAGAGCTTGCGAGCCTTGGGCTGCGTGCCGGCAGCAAATAGGTAAAAGGGTGCCCCGTCGGACCATGTGGCCGGCGGGGCACCCTTATCTGTTGTGCTGTCCGTGAACTAGCGAGCCTGCTTAACCTTTGCCGCTGCCTCGACAAACGACTTCCACAGGTTAAAGTCGGTCTCGAGCGTCTTCCACGTGTACTCAGGGTGCCATTGCACGCCCAGGCAGAACGGCTGGCCTTCGACCTCGATGCACTCAGGAACGCCGTCGGTTGCCTTGGCGACCAAGCGCGTGCTTTTACCCAGACAATTGACGCAGCAGTGGTGTGCGGAGTTGGTCTGGATAAGCTTGGCGCCACCAACCGCGCGGTCGAGCAACGAGCCCGGCACGACCTCGACGGGATGCACGGGGTCGTTGAGCACGTGGGTGTGGCGCCACTGCGTGCGGCCCTCGCGAGCGCCCAGGCTCGGCACGTCCATGCACAGGGTGCCGCCAGTGGCGACGTTGAGCAGCTGCGTGCCGCGGCAGGTGGTAAAGAGCGGCTTCTTGGCGCGAAGCACCTCGCCGACCAGCTTAAACTCAAAGCTATCGCGGATCTCGCAGCAGAGGGTGGGGTCGTAGGGTCGATCATCGCCCCAACGTTTGGGATTGACGTCGGGGCCGCCGGGGATGGCGATGCCGTCGGCGATATCAACGTAATGACGGATGACCTCAATGTCCTCGGTGATGGACATCTGCAGCAGCAGGCCGCCAGCGGCAAGGATGGCATCGACAAAGACACTTGCGATTTCCTCGTTGGGGGAGAGCATCTCGGTTAAAAACGGCTCTGCCTCTTCCCAGCGCGGTGCGACGAGGATGAGTGGGCGGTCGGCGGGGGCGACGTCGACGTGCGGGGTGTATGACGATGAAGTGCGAGTTCCGATCATAGGTGTAACTTTCGAGTTTGGATGGGCATGGCTGGCGGGTGGGCGGTCTGGTTAGTGGCCCTTGATGGAGTTGAGGAAGTCCTGGGCGCGCTTGGTCTGGGGGTGGTCGAAGAACTCGTCGGGCGTGCCGGTTTCCACGATCTGGCCGTCGGCCATAAAGACGACGCGGTCGGCTACGCGGCGGGCAAAGTTCATCTCGTGCGTGATGACGATCATCGTCATGCCCTGCTGCGCCAAGCGCACCATGACCTCGAGCACCTCATTGATCATCTCGGGGTCAAGGGCGCTTGTGGGCTCGTCAAAGAGCATGGCCTTGGGCTGCATGGCGAGTGAACGGGCGATGGCCACGCGCTGCTGTTGGCCGCCCGAAAGCTGTGCGGGCACCTTGTCGGCCTGCTCGGCCACGCCCACGCGGCTCAGCAGGTCCATGGCACGCTCGCGAGCCTCCTCCTTGGACACGCCCAGCACGTCGACCGGCCCCAGCATGACGTTCTGCAGCACCGTCATATGTGCAAACAGGTTGAACTGTTGGAACACCATGCCCAGCTCGGCACGCATGCGGGCAAGATCCTTGCCTTCCTGCGGCAGGGGCTCGCCCTCGATGAGGATCTCGCCTGAGTCGATGGTTTCCAGGCGGTTGATGGTGCGGCACATGGTCGACTTGCCCGAGCCCGAGGGGCCAATCACCACGACGACCTCGCCGCGGTCGACCGAGAGATTGATGTCGTTGAGAACGTGCAGGTCGCCATAGTGCTTATCGACGTGCTTGAGCTCGATCAGCGGCTGATTGCCGGTGGTAGAGGTGCTCTGTGCCATGGTGCTCGGCTCCTTATGACTCGAAATGGTAAAGCGTTAGCGGATGATGGTCGCGCCGGTCTTGTGCGAAACGTAGACAGCAGCCTTGTTGATTGCGACGTTGATGAGGATATAGATGACCGCGATTACCAAGTAGACCGACACGAGAGCGTCGTAGTTGGTAATGAGCACGCGGGCGTTTTGCATGAGGTCGGGGTAGCTCACCACGTAGGCGACGGTGGTGTCTTTGACTACGACCACGAGCTGCGAAATCAACGACGGAATGATAAATCGAATAGCCTGCGGCAGCACGATTTTAAAGGTGATTTTAGCCTTGGAGAGACCGAGCG
>USOF01000279.1 GCA_900556285.1 uncultured Collinsella sp.
ATCGTCGGCAGCGTCAGATGTGTATAAGAGACAGCCATCGCACCTGCGTCGGCCCTGGCCGTCGCGACACTTTGTTGCATATAGGTACCAGCACCTCAGATAAGCTGGGCAGTATGAGGAGGAACGTGTTGAACATCACCGCTTCTGACGTCAAGGACGCCAAGCTCACCGCTACGGTCACCATTCCGGCCGCCGACGTCGACGCCGCGATCAAGAAGGCCTACAAGGACACCGCCAAGAAGTACCGCTTCCCTGGCTTCCGTGCCGGTAAGGCTCCCCGTCCGGTCATCGACTCCGCTCTTGGCGCCGAGGCTACCCTCGCTCAGGCCACCAACGACCTGATTGCCGCCAACGAGCCCGCCGTCCTCAACGAGCTGGACATCGTCCCCACCAAGAATGGTGACTACAAGGACCTCGACCTCGCCAAGGATCACGAGGACTACACCTACACCGTCGAGTTCTCCCTGCGTCCCGCTGCTGAGCTCTCTTCCTTCGACGCTGTCGAGATCGAGATGCCCCCTGCGGAGGTCACCGAGTCCGAGATCAACAACCAGGTCGAGATGCTCCTCAACTACCGTGTCACCTTCGAGGACGTCGAGGGTCGCGCCGTCGAGGCCGAGGACTACGTCACCGTCGACCTCAAGGCCGTCGAGAACGCCGACAACTTCGCCGCCGAGGGCCGTATGCTCATCGCCGGTAGCGACAGCAACCCCAAGGAGTTCAACGAGGCCCTGATCGGCGCTAACGTTGACGACGTCAAGACCGTCACCTGGACCGACGAGGTCGAGGAGGGCGAGGAGGCCGAGACCCACACCGTCGAGGTCACCCTCAAGGGCATCAAGGTCCGCAACACCCCGGAGCTCACCGATGAGCTCGTCAAGTCCGACTTTGGCTTCGACAGCATCGACGCCATGCGCGACGCCATCAAGATCGAGATCGAGCAGGACAAGGCTTCCCGCCTCCCGGCCGAGAAGGAGAACCGTTGCGTCTCCGCTCTCGCCGAGCGCCTGCAGCTCGAGGAGATGGACGCCGACTACGAGCAGTCCGTCTTTGAGGAGCTTGGCCAGAACTTCCTGTCCAACCTCGCTGCCCGCGGCATGACGCTGGACACCTGGCTGCCCGCTTCCGGCCTGACCATGGAGCAGTTCATCGGCGACCTGCACAAGCAGGCCAACGACGTTGCCCGTGAGTCCCTGGCTCTCGACGCCCTCGCTCGTGAGCTCAAGATCGAGGTTACCGAGGACGACATCAACGCCGAGTTCGAGAAGGCTGGCGTCAAGGACGTCGAGGCTTCCAAGGCCGAGTTCATCGCCGATGGCCGTATGCCTGCTGTCCGCGAGTCCATCCGTCGCTCCAAGGCTGTCGACCACCTGGTCGAGAACGCCAAGGTGACTGAGGTCGACGAGACCGCCAAGGATGCCGAGTAATTCTCGCCACCTTGCCCGCGAGCGCATGGGTGCGCCCGTGATGGGGTAAAGTTATACACCGGTTATCCGGTTGCTTCGTACGGTGCCAGCCAATGCATAGCATGCGGGCACCGTACGTTTATCTAGAACCAATTTGGTCCGCAAGAGAGAAATGGAGATGCGTATGATCGCTAAGTTCGATTCCGCCCTCGTGCCATACGTTATCGAGCAGACGCCGCGCGGCGAGCGCAGCTACGATATCTATTCGCGCCTGCTCAACGACCGCATCATCTTCCTTGGTGAAGAGATCAACTCCGTGACCGCCAACCTGGTCATCGCGCAGCTGCTTCATCTTGAGAGCCAGGATGCCGAGAAGGACATCTCGCTGTACATCAACTCCCCTGGCGGAGAGGTCTACTCTGGCCTGGCCATCCTGGACACCATGAACTACATCAAGCCCCAGGTCTCCACCATCTGCGTCGGTATGGCTGCCTCTATGGCCGCCGTGCTGCTTTCGGCCGGCGCCAAGGGCAAGCGCTTCTGCCTGCCGCACTCCAAGGTCATGATTCACCAGCCCAGCGGCGGTGCCCAGGGTCAGCAGACCGAGATCGAGATCGCCGCGAAGGAGATCCTCTACTGTCGCGATCGCTTGAACCAGATCTTGGCCGACCATACCGGTCAGTCGCTCGAGACTATCCATAAGGATACCGAGCGCGACAACTTCATGAGCGCGCAGGATGCTTGCGCTTACGGCATCGTCGACCAGGTCGTTGCGTCCCGTAACGCTTCCGAGAACTAAGGCGTTTCATGGCTGATAAAATTCCTTCGGGACCGCACGACGGAATCTATTGCGCCTTCTGCGGGAAGGTTCCCGAGCAGGTAAACGCCATGATCTCCGGACCGAATGGCATCTTCATCTGCGATGAGTGCATTTCGGTATCGGTCGATGCGATGCTCACCGATCTTTCCATGCGCGGGCTTGAATCCGAAGCGCTCAATCAGGTGCTCGGCAACCAGCTTGTGACGAGCATCGAGGAACGCTCTTCGAAGCATCCCGACATGCTCACCGATCTGCCCACGCCCAAAGAGCTCTACGAACAGCTTTCCGAGCACGTGGTCGGTCAGGAAGAAGCCAAGAAGGCGCTTTCGGTCGCCGTATATAACCACTAC
>USOF01000280.1 GCA_900556285.1 uncultured Collinsella sp.
TCGTGGGCTCGGAGATGTGTATAAGAGACAGCAAAGACCCCACGCTCCGGCGCATAGACGCCCGTCGCGAGCTCCGTGGAGCCGCCACCCGAATCGGCGACGATGATGCGCTCGCCAGCAAAGTCGTGTGCCACGCCAAAAAACGTCAGGCGCGCCTCGACCTCTCCCGGAATCACCTGCGGTTCGAGCCCCAGCTCGCGCAGACCGTCCAGCAGCAGCGCGGCATTGGACGCATCGCGCGCGGCACTCGTGCACGTGGTGCAGATGCACGCGGCCCCAAAGGCACGGGCTTCGTCCACAAACATGCGGCACGCAGCGAGCACGCGCTCAACGGCCGCCTCGCAAAAGCGCCCCGTCGCGTCCACGCCCTCGCCCAGATCGGTAATCTCGGTATGCTTGGACGATTCCACGATCGCCCCGCCCTCGACCTGGGCCAACACCAGTCGCGACGACACCGTTCCCAGGTCGATCGCGGCTACCTTATAGCGTTTGCAATTTGTCATTGCGGGCTCCCCTCCGGGCGCTACTCGCCTACTCGCCGCTAGACGCGACCGTCTGACCCTCGACGCCGTTAAATCCAAACAGCATGTCGAGCGTCTGAATGTACCACGGCGCGTCCTTGCCGACTTCTTCGATCTCCTTGGCCACCTCGCTGGCTTTCTTGGCGTTCGACGACTTCTGGCTCGACGAGGCATCCGAATCGCCGTCTAGGCCCTGCACTTCAATCCTCTTCTCGCCGGGCATCACCAGGCCCAGGTCCTCGGATGCCGCATCCTTGATGCCCTCCTCCGAGAGCAACTTGTCGACGCTTTTTTGCAGCTCATCATTGTATTGCTGGCGAATCTCGACCTGCTTGGCCAAGATATCGCTCGAGCGCTTTGCCACATACAGGTCGCGCACGGGGAAATACAGGCTCACGAGCACCAGGGCAACGACGATGCCGATGAATAGCCCTCGCTGAGGACCGTGGGTAAAGTCGTAGATCGCCTTGACCACCGCGTTGTCGTTGGCGTAGTGCATAAAGTCCGAGCCCGAAAGACGGTTCGAGGGCCTGCTCGACCTATCGTGCGTTTGAGCCGACGAGCGCTGAGCATGCGACGAACGTGCTGGGCGCACTGGTCCATCTGTCGAAGTATTCACTTGAGCATTGGGGCGCGAGGTACTTGTCGGGCGCTGCGTGGAGCGGTCGGCGCCGGCGTAGGCGGACCCACCGAGCTGCACCGTGCGCGCACGGCGAGGCGACGGCTCACGCGAACCGGCGGAATAGTACCTGTTGTCGTAAATCTGATCCATGTGCGCCTTGTGCGGTTGAGGTTTGTTTGCGCTAAGTATTCTAGTTATAGCACGAGCGCGCGCACCGCCTTCGACAGCCTTTGCTCGACATAAAAAAGGCGCTGAGTCATATGGCCCAGCGCCCAATGGTGCTCAACAGCGCCCGGCTGGAGCAAGGCAAATCCGAGTCTTCCCCGCCCCCGCGACCTCCGCGTGCCTAGCGAATGTTGTAGAACGCGGCCTTGCCGGCGTAGCGCGCGCTGCCCTCGAGCTCGTCCTCGATGCGGATGAGCTGGTTGTACTTGGCGATGCGGTCGCTGCGGCACGGGGCGCCCGACTTGATCTGGCCGGCGTTGACGCCCACGACCAGGTCGGCGATCGTGGAGTCCTCGGTCTCGCCGGAACGGTGGCTCACGATGCAAGCGTAGCCGGCCTCCTTGGCGGTCTCGATGGCCTCGAGTGACTCGGTAAGCGTGCCGATCTGGTTGACCTTGACCAGGATCGCGTTGGCGGCACCCAGCTCGATGCCCTTCTTGAGGCGCTCGGTGTTGGTGACGAACAGGTCGTCGCCCACCAGCTGCACCTTGTTGCCAATGCGGCGGGTGAGCTCAACCCAGCCGTCCCAGTCTTCCTCGGCCATGCCGTCCTCGATGGAAATGATGGGATAGGTGTCGACGAGTTTCTCCCAGTAATCGACCATCTGGGCGCTCGTGTACTCCACGCCCTCGCCCTTGAGCTCGTACATACCGGTCTCGGCGTTGTAGAACTCGGTGGACGCCGGGTCCATGGCGTACATGAAGTCGACGCCGGGCTTAAAGCCAGCCTTCTCGACGGCCTTAGTAATGTACTCGAACGGCTCGGCATTGGTCTTGAGGTTGGGCGCAAAGCCGCCCTCGTCGCCCACGCCGCCGCCCAGGCCAGCCTCATGCAGCACGCCCTTGAGGGTGTGGTAGACCTCGGCGCACCAACGCAGGCCCTCGGCAAAGCTCGGGGCGCCCACCGGCATGATCATGAACTCCTGGAAGTCGACGTTATTGTCGGCATGCACACCGCCGTTGAGGATGTTCATCATGGGCGTGGGCAGCAGGTGAGCGTTGACGCAGCCCAGGTACTGGTACAGCGACAGGCCCGCCGACTCCGCCGCAGCGCGGGCAACGGCCAGCGACACGCCCAGGATGGCGTTGGCACCGAGCTTGGTCTTGTTGGGAGTACCGTCCGCAGCAATCAGCGCGGCATCGACGGCGCGCTGGTCGAAGGCGTCGAGGCCCACGACGGCGTTAGCGCACTCGTTGTTGACA
>USOF01000281.1 GCA_900556285.1 uncultured Collinsella sp.
GGACTTGCAGCGACGGACCTCAGGACACTCTTACACCACGTCTGCGCGCGCGACCTCAGTGTCGCCAACCTGATGCTTAGTTATTCTATATTTGTTTATTATCTTCTTACTTTATGACGCCCCCGAGTCCTAAATTCCTTGATTTTGCTGTTACTGATTTAGTGACAGTACTCATATTTGCCATATTTTGGCCAGGGCATATGATTAACCCCCTATTTTCGACGTGAATTAGACCGGCTTAAGCCCAAAACACGCCCGCAGCGCGTTAAGCAACGCCTCTTGCTTCTTCCTGCGGGCATCGACACGATTCCGGTACCGCTTTCGCATACGCTGGTGGATGCGCCATGCGAGCGCTTCCATCGCTTCCATGTCGCAGAGCATTTCGTTGTTGACCGTCGCGACCTCGATTCCCATAGTAATCAAGCCCGTGTTGCGTTTTTCATCATGGATACGTCCCCTCCGGGAGGAATGGCCCAGCTCACCGTTGTATTCCAGGTCAAACCGGGCTGCCTCTTGATACGCATCGCAAACTGCATGGGGCATCCCCGAGATTGCCTGCGCACGGTCATCGAACTCGATCTTGTAGTCGGTCTTAAAAGGTCCGCAGGCAAACCCGCCATAGGAAAACGGAAGCGAAAACAGGGCGAGCATGATGCACTCCATGGGCGAGAGCAGGTTTTCTGACAGGTAGGGACACAGACGCAGCAGCTGTTTGGCCACATTCCCCTTGCATGCCGCAAGGTAATCTGCCAGGCGATCGGGCGTCAGCACTGGTTCGACTTCAAAATAGCCCACGTCTGCTGGCTGGTCCTTGTCCTTTGCAAGTTTGTTCACAACAGGCGAGCTGTAGGGAGGCAGAAACTTACCGCGATCGCTCAGTGAAATCTTGGAGCACAGCTCCTGGGCCAGGGCAAATGCCTGGATGCAACCGACTTCGCGTGCAACGGCAACGCAAAGGGCCTTGGGAGACAAGCTGTATACCCCCGGCTCCACTTCCAGAATCGATCCGGCCGGCAACCCCGCGGAACAGACGGACCAACTCACGCCAGGTATGCGGCGGCGCTGCGCCGCAGTCCCCACCAGCAGGCACAAGTCTTCTTGCACCTCGCCACTCGCGGCTCCAATTCGCACCAAATCTGAAAGGTAGATATCCCCGGCCGAAGGCGATGACGTACACAGCACGCGGCGCTCCTCCTCGGGATCGAGGTCTTTCCAGCTGATGTAGCCCATCTGCCGGCGCTCGGCGCGCATCATGCGCAACGCCGAGGCGCCCGTCAGGATCACGGAAGCCGCGAGCTGTTCTTTCGTCGGCTCGACGCGCTGGTTGATTTTTACCGCCACATGAACCACCCCTACCAAACGCGTGCGATAGCAAGGCCATCGACAGCCGCGGCACCGGCGCGCTTGAGTTCTGCCGAAGCCGCCGCCATCGTCGCGCCTGTGGTAATGACGTCATCGATAAGCAGCAGGCGGCGGCCCCGCACGTCCTCGACCGTCTCGTACATGCCCCGGGCGCGCTCTCGGCGCTCCTCGCGACCGAGTTCGCGCTGGTCGCCATGGCCGTACTTAACGAGGGCATCGAGCAGCGGTACACCCGACAGCTCACAAAATGGACGCGCAATGGCCTCCATATGATCAAAGCCGCGCCGCCGAAACGCCGCCGCCGTCGCAGGCACAAACACAACTGCGTCGGCAGCGGACAACACGCCGCCATAGCGATCGGGGGCCACAACTTGGGCATGCAGGGCGGTGTCGTATAGCAGCTCTGCCAGATACGGCGCCAGGCGTCGCTCGCCCGCGTCTTTGTACGCTTTAATGATGCGCGGCAGCGGATGCGTGTAGGCGGCACATGCCAGGCAGCGATCGAGTGCCTCGGTCATTGCCGAGGACGCACCCTCGACCGAGCACTCAGTGCACAGCAGGTCTCCAAACGGAGCGCCGCATCGAGTGCAGCTATGACGCGGATCGATGAGCGTAAGCGCCGCGAGGCAGTCTTGGCAAATTAGCGCGCCGGAGCGCTCGCAGCCGGCGCATCGCGTGGGCGACAACGCCTCGAGCGCCTCGTGCGCCGCACGCTCGGCAAACGGTAGCAATTCATCCGCAAACGGCAGGGTGCCAACGCTTTGCAGGCAACCCAACGCATTCAAATGTCTCTTCACGACACAACCCTCCCTATGCAAAGGCAGAGGGAGGGTTGTTGATTCAGCGCTATGATACCCCGACGCGTTTGGGGTTAGGCGGGTTAAATCCGCTCGCGGGCGTTATTCGCCGGCGGGCGGTTGTGGTGCGGACGAGCTCGGGGTCGAGCCCTCGCCACCGTCCTGACGCGGCTTGCGGGAGCGACGACGGCGACGGCGCTTCTGGCCCTGGTCGGCCGAGCCCTCGCCGCCACGATCCTCGCGCGGCTCACGCTCGTCGCGGGCGGCCTTGGCAGCCGCTCCTCCGCCATCTCCCGGACGACGACGCGTGACCTTGACCTCGCCATCCGAGACCTGATCGGCAACGGAGGGCACTGAGGGCTTCTGCTGCGCGCCCGAGGAATGGCGACGGCGCGGGCGCGGCACGCGCTC
>USOF01000282.1 GCA_900556285.1 uncultured Collinsella sp.
TTCTTTGGTCTGGAGGACTGGCTTCATCGCGATACCGATACGCTTTCGGGCGGTCGCAAGCAGTTGCTGTCGCTTGCCGCCGTCCTGGCGCTGCGTCCGCGTGTGCTGCTACTCGACGAGCCCACGTCTCAGCTCGATCCCGTTGCCGAGAAGAATTTTTTGCACGCGCTGTTTCGCGTGAACCGTGAGCTGGGCTGCACGGTTGTTGTGGCGACGCATCAACCGCGGCCGATGCTCGAGTATGCGACGCGTGCGTACCGGATTGAGGGCGGTCGCGTGCGCGAGGTGGCGGATATGGCTTCTTTGGGACGCCGAGAATCGCTGTTTTCCGATGACGTGTTGGGGTGGGGTGCCATCCGATGTGAAAAAAACGGAGTATTCAGCAGGCGTGAGGACAATTTAGGCTCTCTGGAGCCGACCGGGGACGTATCGAGCGCGAAAAAAAGTTCGGAATTGGACAAATCGTCCGAATTTGTGGCGCAAACGTCGCTCGAGAACGGCTCGGAAGCCTTCCCACGCACGCATGGAAGCAGAATACTCCAAAAAATGCACGGCGGATCGGCTACCACCCTGTCGGAAGGCTGGTTTCGCTACGATCGCGCGGGCGGTTGGGTGCTGCGCGGGCTCGATGTGACATTTTCAGCCGGTGCGGTGCATGCGATTGTGGGCGGTAACGGCTGCGGTAAGTCGACGATGCTCTCGGTCCTGGCCAAGACGGCTAAACTGCAGCGTGGCCGCATGGTGCGTGGGACGGCTTCGGCGGCGCTGCTGCCACAGAACCCCAAGGCATTGCTGGTCGCCGAAACGGTGCGCGACGAGCTGATGGAATGGGCTTCGACCTGCGGATACGACGAGGCCGCAGCACAGGAGCAGACAGCGCGCCTGGGCCTGGCGGGCTTGGAGACGCGTCACCCGTACGATCTTTCGGGCGGTCAGCGCCAGCTGCTTGCGTTGGCAAAGCTGCTGCTGATTGGTCCGGAGCTGCTGTTGCTTGACGAGCCCACGAAGGGCTTGGACCTGGCCAGCCGTCGCATCATCGCTCACGCCCTGCGTGACCATGCGAAGGCTGGCGGCACCGTCATCATGGCCACGCACGACCTGGACTTCGCCGAGCAGGTTGCCGACGACATTGCCATGATGTTCGACGGCGAAATTGCCTGCATGGAGCCGCCGGCAGATTTCTTTGCCGACAACGTGTTTTATAGGGCGTGATGGAATGGCGGATTATCGCGGCTTGCGCCTGCTTGCAAAACTGGAGATTCCGCTGCTGTTGGCGGTGCCGGCGGTAATGGCCGCGGCGTTGCTGGCAGGCGTTGAGCAGGCGGCGCTTGCCATGCTGATTGTGGTGGCGCTCGTGCTCGCGCTGTTCTTTGCGGGCTACGAGGCGTCGCGACCGGGCCTGCGCCAGATTATGCCCACGCTGGTGTTGGCGGCACTGGCCGCGGCGGGGCGCATCTTGTTCGGCCCCATTCCCGACTTTAAGCCCGTGAGCGCCATCGCCATTATCGCCGGGGCGACGCTCGGTCGTCGTAACGGCTTTATGGTCGGCGCGTTGGCAGCGCTGGCCAGTAATTTCTTTTTTGGACAGGGCATGTGGACGCCATGGCAGATGTATGCTTGGGGTCTGGTTGGCTATGTTGGCGGCGTGCTGGCGCATGTGGGCGCGTTTGACCGCGCCGATGGAACTGTGCGAATGCCGGCGCTGTTGACCTACGGCTTTGCGTCGGGCCTGCTGTATGGCGTCGTGATCAACGCGTATGACATCATCGGTTTTGTGCAGCCGCTCACGTGGGCGGGCGCCGTGGCGCGTCTTGCTACGGCGGTGTCGTTCGACATCATGCATAGCCTCGCGACCTGCGTGTTTTTGGCCGCTCTGTACAAGCCCTGGTGTCGCCGCATCAACCGCGTCGTCGTGAAGTACGGGCTGTAGTAGCGGCTGCGCCGGGGCGGGAATCAATACTGTCTTGGTTTCATATCAAGACTATGCCGGTTTACGGGGCCGGATTGACGCAGACCGACCATACCGGCATTTTTCGAAAATAGACGAGCCATCTACCTGCGGCTTTATTATTTCGGAATTGCGTATGGCTGGGGGGTTTGCGGTTCAGCCCCGTAAACCGGCATAGTTTTGAAATGGCCGGCATATATTGCTGTCGTCACCGATCTCAGAGGGCCGAAAGGATCCGTTTCCCCGTCCCTAAGCGGTCGCTGGGGATGCCCGCCACGAAACCAGCCCATCTACTACGTTTAGCTTGATACCCCCGACCATGACCGCGTTTTATGAAAAACCGCAGGCTTTCTACCTGCGGTTTTCTTTTTGCGTTGTTCGCTGTGGTTGAGGGTGGTGGCTTAAACGTAGTAGATGAGCCAGTTTCGTGGCGAGTGGGCCACGTGGATGCCCTCGCGAGGTGAAAATGATCCCTTTTCCTCCGTCCCCGGGGGATCATCTGGGGGTTAGAGCTCCAGGGCGAGGGTGACGGGGCAGTGGTCGCTGCCGAAGCTGTCTCTTATACACATCTGACGCTGCCGACGATCTTACGCGTGTAGATC
>USOF01000283.1 GCA_900556285.1 uncultured Collinsella sp.
GTGCCCGAGAACCTCATGAACCAGAATATCTGGACGCTCGACCTGCCGGGCCTCGTGGCGGGCGCCAAGTATCGCGGCGAGTTTGAGGAGCGCCTCAAGAACGTGATCCAGGAGGCGACCGAAGCCGACGACGTCATCCTGTTTATCGACGAGATGCACACCATCATCGGTGCCGGTTCTGCCGAGGGTTCCATCGATGCGAGCTCCATGCTCAAGCCCGTGCTCGCGCGCGGTGCCTTCCAGATTATCGGCGCCACCACGGCCGAGGAATTCCGCAAGTACCTCACCAAGGACCCGGCCTTCGAGCGTCGTTTCCAGACCATCGATGTCGAGGAGCCGAGCGTCGAGGACACGGTCAAGATCCTGACTGCGCTCAAGCCGCGCTACGAGGAGCACCACCATGTGCGCTATACGCAGGGTGCTATCGAGGCCGCCGCGAACCTTTCCAACCGCTACATCCAGGATCGCTTCCTGCCCGATAAGGCCATCGACCTCATTGACGAGGCCGGTGCCCGCGCTCGAATCGCCGCGAATCGCGCGCCCGAGCCGGTGCGCGAGGCCGAGCATCGCATAGAGGAGCTCAAGGCCGCCGCGCAGGAGGCCACCGAGAGCGACGACATGAACAAGGCCGCCGAGATCACCGAGCAGCAGAAGGCCGCCGAGATTGAACTCGCCGAGGCCAAGGCTGCCTGGACGGCCGAGCTCGACGCCAGCCCGCTCACCATCGACGTGAGCCAGATTGCCGACATCGTGTCCGTGACTTCGGGCGTGCCGGTGTCCTCGCTTACCGAGAGCGAGAGCCGTCGCCTACTGCAGGCCGAAAGCGTGCTCAAGACGCGCATCATCGGTCAGGATGAGGCTGTCGAGGCAGTTGCCAAGGCCGTGCGCCGCAGCCGCTCGCCGCTCAAGGATCCGCGTCGCCCCGGCGGCAGCTTTATCTTCCTGGGTCCCACCGGCACGGGCAAGACCGAGCTCGCCAAGACGCTCGCCGAGTACCTCTTTGGCAGCAAGGATGCGCTCATCAGCTTCGACATGTCCGAGTTCGGTAGCGAGTTCGAAGTCTCCAAGCTCATCGGAAGCCCTCCGGGTTACGTCGGCCACGACGAGGGCGGCCAGCTCACCAAGGCCGTTCGTCGCCACCCGTACTCGGTCGTGCTGTTCGACGAGATCGAGAAGGCGCACCCCGATATCTTCAACATCTTGCTGCAGGTGCTGGAGGAGGGCCGCCTGACCGATAGCCAGGGCAAGACGGTCGACTTCCGCAACACCGTGATCATCATGACGTCCAACGTGGGTGCCCGCGAGATTGCGCAGGATGCGAGCGTGGGCTTTGGCACCACCGGCGAGCAAGGTCTCACGTCGAGTGAGATCCGCGGCCGCGCGATGGGCCAGCTCAAGCGCCTGTTCCGCCCCGAGCTGCTCAACCGTATCGACGACATCGTGGTGTTCCAGAAGCTCTCGGGCGAGAATCTCACCAAGATTGCGCACCTGCTGGTGGACGACCTGCGTCAGCGTCTGATCGCCAACGGCATGAACATCAAGCTCACTGATGCGGCCTATGACAAGATTGTGGCCGAGGGCACCGACCTCACCAACGGTGCGCGTCCGCTGCGCCGTGCTATTCAAAAGCTCATCGAGGACCCGCTGTCCGAGGAGCTTCTGGCCGGCGAGTGGGGCGAGGGCGATACCGTCCTGTGCGACGTGGCCGATGGCAAGTTTGTCTTTAGCCACGGCACGGGCGAGATCCCGGCACCGCGTCCGGCGGGCACGCTCGGTGGCGATACCGCCCCGGCGGCGCCACACACCGGCAACGCCGCGCCCGTGAGCGGCGGCGTGACCTCGGGCCCCGGCGGCATGATGCAAGCCGGCTCTGGTGCGCTGTAGGGATTAAACATACCTTGTATAACGGGGGCGTTTCCGATAAGGAGGCGCCCCCGTTTCTATTGAAATGTGCTTCAATCTGCTGTGCTATACTGAAATTGAGATTCAGTATAGCAAAGGAGTTGATATGCCTACATCAATACTCGACACGCGGCCAGTTCAGATGAACGTGCGTATAGATCGCCAGCTCAAAGAGGCAGGAGACGCCGTACTGACTCATATTGGCATGACGCCGTCACAAGCTGTGAGGGAGCTGTGGCAGTACTTGACCGAGAACGGTCATATGCCCGTCGCAAAAAAGAATGATGACGAAGTCCTGCCTGACGACATACGATCGAAGGCGAGTTCGTCCCGCGTCTCGGAAGGGGCTGCGTTAATTTCGAATTTTTATGAGCGGTTCTCGATTCAGAGGCCGAGCCCCGATGAAGCCTTTGATTACGACGAGTTATACGATCAAATGATGAGCGAGAGATTCAGCGATTGGATCGAATTATGAGCGGCGTCGGAACGAAACGTGTGCTCAAGCTGTTGATCGACACGAACGTCTGGCTAGATTACTTTCTCGCTCGTACGAATGCGACCAGGCCGATAGTCGAGCTCCTTTCTCGCGCGGCGGAAGCGGAGGATATCGTCCTCTTCTCGTCCTCCCTGTCTGTCAA
>USOF01000284.1 GCA_900556285.1 uncultured Collinsella sp.
CGTCCAGGATGCTACGACTTCCGAGGCCGCTCCCGCCGATGCCGAGCCCGCCGACGTCCGTCCCGGTCGCAGCCGTCGTACTGCTGCTAAGCGCACGTCCAAGGCCAAGGCTGCCAAGAAGGGTGCGTCCGAGGATTCTGCCGAGACGACCGCCGATGCGTCGACTGATGTCGCCGAGGCCCAGGACGTCGAACAGCCTGCGTCCGAGAAGCCCAAGCGCGGTCGTAAGAAGTCCGTTAAGGCCAAGGCGTCCGAGCAGCAGGATGTCGAAGCGCAGGTTGATTCTGGCGCCGAGGCCAATGACGCCGCTGCGGCCAATATTGGCACCGCCGCAACCGATGGTGCCGCCCCCGCTGAGGGCGAAGACGGCACTCGTCCCAACCGTCGCCAGCACAAGCGCAACGACGAGCGCAACGAGCGTAAGGACGACCGCAACAACGACCGCCGCAACCGCCAGCGCGATCGCAAACAGCGCAACAAGGAGCGTAATGCCGCTCCCACCGAGCCCACGCTTTCGCGCGAGGAGCTCGCGGCCATGAAGGTCGCCGAGCTGCGCGAGAAGGCCAAGGAGTTCGAGATTGAGACGACCGGCAAGAAGAAAGCCGAGCTCGTCGAGGAGATCTACGTCACCGCCGCGAAGGCCGAGGGCTTCCGCGACATCAAGGGCATCCTGCAGATTCGTCCGGACAGCTCCGGTATCATCCATGCCCATGGCTACATGAAGTCCAACGACGACGCCTTCGTGCCCGCCTACCTCATCCGCTCCGCGCGTCTGCGCACGGGCGACGTCATCGAGGGCTCGCTTCGTCCTTCGCGCGGCGGCGACAAGCGCGCCGGCCTCGCCAAAATCACGACCGTCAACGGTCTAGACCCCGAGCAGATTCGCAACCGCCCCAAGTTCGGTGACCTCACCCCGGTCTATCCCAACGAGCCGCTGCGCATGGAGCACGGCAAGGACTCCATTACCGGTCGCGCCATCGACATCGTGTCGCCGATCGGCAAGGGTCAGCGTGGCCTGATCGTGTCCCCGCCCAAGGCCGGCAAGACCACGATCCTCAAGAAGATCTGCCAGTCTATCTCGATTAACAACCCCGAGGTGCACCTCATCTGCCTGCTCGTCGACGAGCGCCCCGAAGAGGTCACCGATATGCAGCGTTCCATCAAGGGCGAGGTTGTGGCGTCGACCTTCGATATGCCCGCCGACAACCACACCCGCGTGGCAGAGCTCGTCATCGAGCGCGCAAAACGCATCGTGGAGCTGGGCGGCGATGTTGTGGTGGTGCTCGACTCCATCACGCGTCTTGCCCGCGCCTACAACTTGGCGGCGCCCGCCTCAGGCCGCATCCTTTCGGGCGGCGTCGATTCGGCGGCACTGTATCCGCCCAAGCGCTTCCTGGGCGCAGCCCGCAATATCGAGAACGGTGGCTCGCTCACCATCCTGGCCTCTGCCCTCATCGACACCGGTTCCAAGATGGACGAGGTCATCTTTGAGGAGTTCAAGGGCACCGGCAACATGGAGCTTAAGCTCGACCGCGACCTGGCCGACCGCCGCATCTTCCCGGCTATCGACCCCGTTGCCTCCGGTACGCGTAACGAGGACCTGTTGGTTGACGAGCAGATGCGTCCGTTTGTCTTTGGCCTGCGTCGCATTCTTGCCGGCATGAACAACACCGAGCGCGCAGCCGCGTCGTTTATCAAGGGTCTTAAGGGCACCAACACCAACCAGGAGTTCCTGGTGCGTTCGGCCAAAAAGCACAGCGACTACGAGCAGACGTTCTAGGTTGTCATCCACACGCAGCGATAGTCATCAATGCAATAAAGGGTCGGGGCTTTGAGCCTCGGCCCTTTTCTATATCGTCGCTCCGCGCTTTTTTGACCATAAGACTGGCAAGCAGCAGGTTTCCCGTTTCAATCCGACATCGTCGCTTGCAATCGACAGGGCGGTTTCGCATAATAGCTTTTAAGCTTCGCGACGGAAAACGCAGATGAAACGAACCATATACCGTTGCTTTGGGGCATAGCCCCGCTTCATCTTCTCTCGCGCAGCCAACTGAATGATGCGATTTGGGTGCTGGAAGATGGGGAGAGCTCATGGCTTCTTCTGATGCAACACAACGAGCAGTCCTTGCCGGACTTTCGTGCGGGATCGGCCTTGCCGCTCCCGTGGTTATGTATGCCGCGACGCTGCCGTTTTCGTCGGTGAACGAGACGGTCGTGGCGGGTGCGGTTCCCTTCGCCGTGGGCGCGGTGGCGGGCGTGGGTATCTATGCCGCCTCGCTGGGTATCTCCGAGTATCGTGCGCAGCGTGAAGAGCGTCTGTTCCAGCCCGATGCCATGGGCGGTGCCGCCAATCTCAATCAGCATCAAAGCGAGTTCAAGACCGCCTCGATTCCAGCTCGGCAGCAGGATGCGACTCCTTACGCTGCGGCTTCTGCTTCTCAGGCTCAGGCGGAGCAGTCTACCTCGGCATTCCTTTCCGGCCTGACTGGTGCGTTCCAGCGCCGTCATGCCGATGATGTTGTCCCTACCATCGCTCG
>USOF01000285.1 GCA_900556285.1 uncultured Collinsella sp.
GAAGAGATTGATCTCGGTGTTGCGCTCGCTGCCGATGCAATAAACGCCATCAGTGTTCGCGTTGAGACCAGGGACGTTCTCTCCGCGGTTGCCGAAGGCACGAATCAGCTCAAAGGTGCTCCAACCAGACTTGCCAGGCTTGAAGAACAGAGGCTGGATTTCGCTGACCATAGCTCCCTTTTGGACGGGTTTTCCATCCTTATCGGTGATAGTTTTAATTTCGTAATCCGTGCCTTCGGTCAGCTGACTAGCAAAATAATGGCGGCCTTGCACATAGCGGGACCATTGGTTAACGCCAGAATCGGCGAGGCTTTCGCCATACGTTTGGGCGACATCGAATTTACCGTCAGCGGAGTATTTGGCGAAACCCTTCTCCACGGGCATGGACTCGATGTCCTTGGAGTGCAGGCAGTTCTCAGTATCGTTCAGGTCGACATCGTAGTTGAGGCTGCCGATGTTGGGGTTGAGTGAGGCGACGTCGTCGGCCAGCTTCATGGCAATCCATTGATGGGCAGAAAGCGTGGCGAACAGCCAGGTCTCGTTGTTGTCGGCGATAATGATCTGGTCGTTAGTGCAAGTGCCCTGCTCGTCGATCAGGCTGCCGAGGAGCTCGACGCCCTCGCGGGCATTGGCGCTCTGGCCCAGGATGACGCTGCCGTAGCTGTACTCGCCGATGCCGGTAGCCTCATCGATTGGGTCTGCTGCTTTGGCATCCTCGTTATAGGAGGTGCTCAGCGTAGCGGAGCAAGAGACACCCTTCTCGTTGATACCGGCTTCGGAGTAGGCGTCGGTGTGGCCCTCCCAATTGGAGGGATGGTCACGTACGTAGCTGTAGCGATATGTAGGCTTATTCGAAGTGTATTCGAAAGCAGACTCATTCGAGCTGTACGTAAAGCCGGCTTCGTGGCGGGTTCGATGCCATAGTGCTTGAGATAGCGCTTGCCAAAGTCCTCGGCACGGCCATAGTACGTGTTGCCGTCGGCCGTTAGATCTTTGCCCATGTACATCTGCGTGCAGGCGAGCGCAGAGGTCGGCATGGACATGATGGTTGCAGCTCCAAAGGCGAGGCCTATGCCCAGCTTTTTGAGCGCGTTGACGGGGTGAGTTTTCCTCATAATCCCTCCCAGCGTGCGAAAGCCCTCTGTCGCCAGAGGGCTTCAGCCAATAAAGACACTCCCTTAGCGTAACGAATCGGAAACAATATTCATCTATGAAAAATACTTACTCGATAAGCGTAATGAAATATACGATGAGCGGTTAATTATACTCAGTCTGTAGCTTTAGCCAAATAAAGACGCCCTGCAATTACTGTATCTGGATAAAGCGTCTGGAAATACCGAAATGAAAAATCCCCCGCTGTTTGGCAAATGCATAAACAGCAGGGGAGACGATAATTGGATGAATATCATACCAATGTGGAATTACTTCTTCCGGCGGTGGATCACGTTGATCGCATAGCCGACGAGCATGGCCAAAACGATGATGATAAAGCCGATCAGGGGATTGTCGTTCATGGGGTCCTCCTATTTACCAAGCGGTGAGAATTCGTCGACGATGAGGTCGAGGCATTGCGGAAGCGCGCGGGCTCCAAAGACGCCCGAATTGCTGGAGATAATCTCGCCATCGAACTGCATGCCCAGCGACGGGGTGCAGGTAATCTTGGCTTCCTTGGTCTGGATGATCTTGAACTGCGGGCGCCCGAGTACCTTACCGGCGGGGTCAAGCGCAGCGGTGATCACAGTAGGCAACAGCTGCACGGTGCGCACGGGTTCGATGACCGCAATGTCGACCATGCCATCGTTCATGCGGCAGTCGGGGAACAGGTTGATGCCGTTTTGGATGACCGAGGTATTGCCGGCCATGCAGCAGATGCCGTCGAGCTCCTCGACAATGCCGTCGTGCTCAATCGTAAAGTGCGCCACCGTGGGGTTGGGCGTGGCGAGCGCAGAGAGGAAGTAGGCGATCTCGCCGATGTCGTTTTTGGTGGGAGCGGCCTTCATCATGATTTCGGCGTCGAAGCCCGAGCCGGCGATGATGATAAAGCCGTGGCGCTTCTCGTTGCCGTTCTCGTCGAGCCAAAAGAGCTCGCCCATGTCCACTTTGACCGTGCGACCGGCGCGGCAGGCCTTGGCGAGCGCCGCTGCCTCGGGGGCATTGCCGATGTTGTTGAAGAACAGGCAGGCTGTGCCAGAGGGGAAGACGAGCGTGGGGACACCGCATCCGCGCATCTGATCGAGCACGTTGGAGACGGTGCCGTCGCCGCCCGAAACGACCACGCGGTCAAACTCGCGCACGTCTGCCACGGCGTCCTCGGGCTCCATGCCATCGCCGATAAAACGCATCACGACCTCGTCGCCGCCCTGCGCGAGGGCGTGCGTGAATGCGTAGATTTCATCTGAGCTGGGGCCCGATGCCGGGTTGTGGATGATAAGGCAGCGCATACTTACGTTCCCGTTCTGTGACTAACCGAGTATAGTCTGTCTCTTATACACATCTCCGAGCCCACGAGACTCCTGAGCATCTCGT
>USOF01000286.1 GCA_900556285.1 uncultured Collinsella sp.
GCTGCGGGAACGGCCTGTCCGCCTAATGTGTTCGGCTGAGATCGGAAATCAACCCTATTGTTTGCGATAGGAAAATGCGGTGACGGCCGCAGCCTCTAGTGCTTGCCGCCGTGACTGTTGAGCCAGATATTGCGACCCAGCATAAGCGCCAGCACCAGCGCGCTCACGTAGCCCATAAAGCCAATGACTGGGATACCAAACACAACCGGCTCGATGCGTGCGTAGTACACCACCGACGAACCGATAAACAGGCCGGCGATAACGATAGCCATCGACATGCGGTCGATAATTCCGCCCAGCTGTCGCAGCGCCTTATCGCTGCTCATGATCTGCGTGTTTACCTTAAGCTGGCCGCGCGTAAGCATACGCGAAGCCAAGCCCAGATACTCGGCCGCCTCGAGCGAGCCTTTTGCCGCGCGATAGCTGCTCGCGGCAAGATCGCGGCTCATCTCGCGCATGCGGGCGTAGGTGCTCTTCTCGTTTTTGATGTGCGTCTGGATGATCTGGATCATGTTGACGTTGGGCATGTACTCGGTCAACAGGCCCTCGAGCGTCACCATGCCGCGGGCGAACATCGTCACCACGCTCGGCAGCTCAACGTCATTTTTGCGCGCGAGGTTTAACAGCGAAGTCAAAAACTCGCCGATATCCAGGTCTTTAAGGTCGAGCCCGGCAAAGTCGGCAACAATAAAGTCCAAGTCGGACAAAAAGGCCGAATGGTCAAGCTCGGCCGAATCGCCGCGCGTCACGGCAAAGCGCATGAGCGAATCCTTGAGCTTGGGCACGTCACCCTCGGCCACGGCGAAAATCATGTCTTTGACGATACCGCGGTCATGGCTCGACATACGTCCGACCATACCCAAGTCGATAAAGTAGACAATACCGTCCTTGAGGATGATGTTTCCCGCATGCGGGTCGGCATGGAAAAAGCCGTCGTCGAGCACCTGCGTAGAGTAGTCCTCGACAATCGCGGCACCGATCTTTTCCAAGTCATAGCCCTCGGCCACCAAGCGTTCGGGATCGGCGATCGAAATGCCGTCGACGTAGTCCATAACCACCACGTGCTCGGTGCACAGGTCCAGATAGGATTTAGGGCACGTCACGCCATGAACGCTCTTATGGAACTCGTAGAAGTCGTTGAGGTTTTTGGCCTCGGCCAAAAAGTTGGTCTCCTCGCGAAACGAGGTCCACAACTCCTCGACTACGCCGTGCAGATCAACGAATTGATCGGTGTTGACGAACTTGGAAACGATACGCACCACCGAGCGGATGATATCGATGTCCTGTGCCATAACCTGCTGCGCACCGGGGCGCTGCACCTTAACGGCCACGTCCTCGCCGGTCACCAGGCGGGCGCGGTGCACCTGCGCGAGCGATGCGCTACCAAGCGGATTGGGGTCGATCGCGTCGAACACCTCCCCCAGGCGCAGGCCGTATTCCTCTTCCAAGCAGCGAAGCACTACCTCGTACGGCACCGGCTCCACGTCGGAGCGCAGACGACGCAGCTCGTCGCAAAAGCGCTGCGGCAGAATCTCGGACCGGTTGGCCAGAATCTGCCCCATCTTAACGAACATGGGGCCGAGTTCCTCGAGCAGGCGGCGCAAACGAACCGGCGTGAGGTTATCCCACACGCGGTACTTTTTGACCAGGCGAACAATCTGCCCGATGCGCTCGCGGCGACCCGCCGGCGTGAGCTGGTATTCCTCATCCGGCGCCATCGCGTCGGGCTCCTCGGGCACCATATCGACAGCGCGCGGCTTCTTGCGAGCGCCCGAGACGGCGGCGTCGACCTCATCGACAACCGCCGCCTCGTCACCCAAGGGATCTAGATTGTTGTAATCGGTGGTGGAATCTGCCATCTGCGCTGCTACTCGGCCTCTTCGGTATCCTTCGCATCGTCGGGCTCAACGGACTCGACGGGCACCGAGGTCACGTTGTCCTCGACCGAATCGACGATGTCGCGCACATGGGCCAGGAAGGCCGTGCGCTCGGGGGCGGTCATAACGCGGACGCGGGCAAGGATGAGCTCGTCGAGCACGCGCTGGGCCGCGGTCTCGCCCTGCATGCCCAAGCGCTCGGTCAGATCGGAGATGGTACCGCCGGCCTGCTCGAACATGTCGGACACGCTGCAGGCGATATCGGGGGTGGCGGTGTCCTTGCGGACCTGCTCGCCCTTGGTGTTAAGGTCGTCGAGGACCTTCTTGCCGCCTTCGACAGCAACGGCGGCAGCGCCAAAGCCCACGTTAATGGCGCCGTTAACAAACTGATCGAGTTTCATAACCATGGTTGTCTCCAATCACAAACAACTGCATTGGCGTTCTTGTACCCAAGATTGAGCGAAAGCGACAAAGCGTTTTAGCGCTATTCGATCGACGGGAAACCCTTACCTCACGTTGTCGTTCATCGCAAAAGAGTTCTTCATGGCGCAGCTCGTGGTGTAGAGCACCTTGCCCAGTAGAGCATCGGTCTCTACGCCTGTCTCTTATACACATCTCCGAGCCCACGAGACTCCTGAGCATCTCGT
>USOF01000287.1 GCA_900556285.1 uncultured Collinsella sp.
ATCTACACGCGTAAGATCGTCGGCAGCGTCAGATGTGTATAAGAGACAGCTTCAGAGCCTCGACCTTGCCGATACGGGAGAGCTTGTCGGCGTCACGAAGGGCGGCTGCCATCTCGTCGTAGTGGGCGAAGATGCGCTCCTGGACCTCCTCGACGGGCTGGTCGAGCGGGTACTCCTTCTTGACGATGGGGCCGTTAACCTGCTCCCACTCGGCGACGAACTCGTCCTGAGCCTGGCAGAAAGCGGCAAGGGCCTCCTGGCCAAACTTCATGGCGGCGAGCATGTCGTCCTCGGAGATCTCCTCGGCGCCGGCCTCGACCATCGAGATGAAGTCGGCAGAGCCGCCCAGCTCCAGGTCCAGATCGGAGTTCTCGCGCTCCTCGTAGGTAGGGTTGACGATAAACTCGCCGGTCTCCACGTTGCGGCCGATGCGCACGCAGGCAAGCGGGCCCTCGAAGGGCACGCCGCCGAGCGTCATGGCCAGGGAAGCACCCATGACGTTGATGACGTCAAAGGGGTTGACCTGGTCGGCGACAAGCGAGGTAGCGACGATGTGCACCTCGTTGCGGAAGCCGTCCGGGAAGCTCGGGCGAATCGGACGGTCGATCATGCGCGCGGTGAGCGTGGCCTTCTCGCTGGGACGGCCCTCACGCTTGAGGTAGCCACCCGGGATGCGGCCGGCGGCGTACATCTTCTCGTTGAAGTCGACGGTCAGCGGGAAGAAGTCGTAGTTCTTACGCTCCTTGGAGACGACCACGGTGTCGAGCATCGTGGTGTCACCCTGCTTGACCAGGCAGGCGCCGGTGGCCTGCTTGGCAAGCTCGCCCGACTCAAAGGTGTAGGTCTTGCCGTACAGCTCAAAGGTCTTGGATACGAGTGTCATTGTTCTCCTTTACCCCGCAGACCCCTTGCCTGCGGACTTCTCATGTGACGCGGGCCCCCTGCCCCCGCCACGCTTCAGAGCGTGATTGTTCGCGCCCTTACACAAAAAGAGCGCCCCGCTGCGCAGGACGCTCTTAGCATGTACAAATCCTACTGGATGTTGTCGCGGATGCCCAGAGCCTTGATGAGCTCACGGTACTCGACGATGTCGTTCTTCTTGATGTAGGAGAGAAGACGACGACGACGGCCGACGAGCATGAGCAGGCCACGACGGGTGTGGAAGTCCTTCTGGTGGGACTTCATGTGCTCGGTCAGCTCCTTGATGCGCTCGGACAGGATGGCGACCTGAACCTTGGGGTTGCCGGTGTCGACCGGGGTGTTACCGAACTGGGCAGTCAGCTCAGCCTTGCGCTCTTTGGAAACAGTCATTGTTTCACCTTTCGTTTTGCGTCGCTATCGGGCGACTCGATTCGCCTCGGACTGGGAAGCCGCCGGTGGAGCGAGCAACCAAGGTCGAGGTACCAACAGGCCGATATGTTACCACAAGCAGCCCGCGCCTGCGCATCATCACCGACCCAACATGAATTCCATCGCACGGAGGCGCTGATCGGTGTGCGTCGCAGCCCAAACATGCGAAAGCCCAAGCAAGAATGCCGCCGTATGCGGGTCGATTCGCTCGGCCATAAGCGCATCGAAGGTCATGGATATGAGGGCGCGCAGCCATGCGACCTCGCCGGTCGACACGAGCTCGGCACCTGGAACGCTCGACGCGCACGACCCGCACATGAGACCGCCCGCCTGGGCTGAAAAATACGACAGCATGGGGTCTCCGCACAGCACACAGGCCGAAAAATCGGGACGATAGCCAACGTGCGATAGCAGCTTAAAGACATATGCCGCCACAAGTAGGTCCATATGTGCCGTATCAAGCCCGCTGCCCACCAGGGCAAGCGCTCGCTGCGTTATGGCAAAGGCAAACGGGTCCTCGGCGTCCTCGAACGAGCACACGCGCGCGACCTCGGCGATCGCGCTTGCGGCGCAGGTCGTCTCGTAATCGGGCGCAGCGCCGAGCGGCGCCTCCATAAGCTCGGCCTGAGAAACCACGTCGAGTGACCGTCCATGTGCGAGCAGCATATCAACGGTACAGAACAGCTCGCAGCGCGCAGCCAGGCGTCCGCCGGGTTTGCGGGCGCCCTTTGCCACGGCACGAACCTGCCGTCCCCGCTCGTCAAGCATCGTCAAGATCAGGTCGGTCTCTTTGAGCTTAGTCTTATCGAGCACGAGCACTTTCGTGCGATATGTACGAGAACCTGCCATTCGCGCCGCGTGTCCCTAATCCTCGGCGTTATAGCCAAAGCGGCGAATCTGGGCCTCGTCGTCACGCCAGCCGGCCTTGACCTTCACGTCCAGCTCCAAAAAGACCTGCGTGCCAAAGATGCGCTCAAGGTCGCGACGGGCGTCGATGCCGATATGTTTGATCATCTCGCCGCCCTTGCCGATGATGATGCCCTTTTGGCCCTCGCGCTCGACGTAAATGGTGGCGTGCACGCGCAGCACCTTCTTGGTCTGCTCGAGCGCATCGCAAATCACGCCCACGGAGTGCGGGAT
>USOF01000288.1 GCA_900556285.1 uncultured Collinsella sp.
AGTAGTTTGACTATTAGCGGCTAAAATCGCCCGGCGCTAACAATACAAATATCGATGCCGATTATGTAATGCACGATAATGGTTTTCAATTGGTTAAAAGTTCGTTTGTGAAAGAAGTCGGACGCTCAAAAGAGGGGTTAAGAGTACTGCTGAGTTGTACCACCCATAGAATGTGTGCGGTTAATGATTTTTCGTTCGCTTTGCTTTCGTTGTTTGAAAAGCCGATTACTAAGAACGAGGTGCACGACATTTTGAAAAAAGAGGGACTATCGGCAAGCGAGGAGCAATTAAACAAGTTGGTTGATAATTGCATGAAAGCAGATATACTACAATTGATTAGATAGAGGAGGTTTCTGCATGGACGTTATTAACAAAGATCTCTTGGAGCAACTGAAAGAGTTTCAGGAAGAGGGCGTCGTGGTAGAAGTGTTCGACTTTGAGGACTACATGGATAAATTCTGCCATTAGTTTCGGAATTTACTCGCCTCGCTTAAAGGAGAAGTCGATTATCGATTTCTCCTTTTTTAATTAAAGATATTTTTGAAATACATGCTCTTAGCACAGGTTGGCCTCTCAGTAAACTGGGAGGTTGCTTTGGCTAGTTAGAGATATGTGAACGTCCGTTAGACTGAATCTCAGGGTAGAAGGGGCCTCCAGTGTCCAGATCAACAAGGCAATACTGCGTTTCGGCTAATAAGAACGATGGCTTTTTGCGTGTGGCGGCGGCGTCGCCGCGGATTCGCGTGGCCGATGTCGAGGGCAATGCCGAGGTTGCGCTGGCGGCTGTTCGCGAGGCTACCGAGCGCGGCGTTCGCGCGCTGGTGCTGCCCGAGCTTAACCTGACCGGCTATACCGCGGCCGACCTGTTCCATAACCGCACGCTGCTGCATGCCTGTGAGGCCGCTCTGGTACATATCCTCGATGAGACTCGTGAGCTGCCGATTGTCTTTACCATCGGTCTTCCCGTGGCGGTGGCCGAGAACATCTACAACTGTGCCGCCGTGTGCTGCGCGGGCGAGCTTTTGGGCCTCACGGCCAAGAAGTATCTGCCCAACTATGGCGAGTTCTATGAGCGCCGCTGGTTTGCTCCGGCGCCTGCGGATCCCGTGTGGGTCGAGTTTGCCGGTCAGGGTCCGGTTCCGTTGGGTTCGGGGCTTGTCTACCGCTGTTGTGATGAAGGTGCCGAGGATATGGTGCTGGGCGTTGAGGTCTGCGAGGATCTGTGGGTACCGGCGCCCCCTTCGACCGAGATGGCGCTTGCCGGTGCGACGGTGATCCTCAACCCGTCGGCCTCGGACGAGATTATCGGTAAGGCAGACTATCGCCGCAGCCTCATCTCCAATCAGAGTGCGCGCCTGTACTGCGCCTATGCCTATGCGGACGCGAGCGAGGGCGAGTCCACGACCGACATGGTCTTTGCAGGCGAGAACCTTGTCTACGAAAACGGTCCGAAGCTCGCCGCGACCAAACTGCTTACCTGCGATATAGCGGTTGCCGATGTCGACCTCGACCGTCTGGTTGCCGAGCGCCGTCGCTCGACGACGTGGACGCGCGCGGACGATGCGCCGGAGGCCATAACCGTTGAGTTTTCGTTTGAGGGCGTGCTGGCAGACGAGCCTGTCCTGCGCGATGCGTTCGACATCGACCGTGTCTTCCCCCGCGCGCCCTTTGTGCCGGCTGACCATGGCGACCTGGCCGAGCGTTGCGAGACGATCCTCGACCTGCAGACTGCGGGCCTCAAGACCCGCCTTGCCCACACGGGTACCAAGGCTGCGGTTATCGGCCTTTCGGGCGGCTTGGACTCCACGCTGGCGCTGCTTGTGACCGTGCGTGCCTTCGATGCGCTGGGGCTGCCGCGCAGTGGTATCACAGCCGTGTCCATGCCCGGCTTTGGCACGACGCATCGCACCAAGTCCAATGCCGAGTCGCTTGCCCGCGACCTGGGTGTGAGCTTCCGCGAGGTTTCGATCCATGCGGCTGTGGAGCAGCACTTTAAGGATATTGAGCACGATCCGGCCGTGCAGGACGTGACTTACGAGAACAGCCAGGCGCGCGAGCGTACGCAGATTCTGATGGACCTGGCCAACCAGGCTGGCGGCTTTGTCATCGGCACCGGCGACCTGTCGGAGCTGGCGCTCGGCTGGGCTACCTATAACGGCGACCATATGAGCATGTACGCCGTCAACGCGAGCGTGCCCAAGACGCTTGTGCGTCACTTGGTGCGCTATGCCGCCGATGTCTTTGGCGGGCGTATTGCCGAGGTTTTGCTCGATATCCTCGATACGCCGGTGTCCCCCGAGCTTCTGCCGCCCACGGGCGACGGTGAGATTGCACAGAAGACTGAGGATTTGGTGGGCCCGTACGAGCTGCACGACTACTTCCTCTACTACCTGCTGCGTTTTGGCTTTGAGCCGGGCAAGATCCTGTCTCTTATACACATCTCCGAGCCCACGAGACTCCTGAGCATCTCGT
>USOF01000289.1 GCA_900556285.1 uncultured Collinsella sp.
CCCGCACCCGCAGCACCGACCATCCCCGAGGACTTCCCCATCGATTTCGCAACCGAGGTCTTCTGCCCCGGCCCGCTTCTGCACCAGTTGTCGACCTATCTCCCCTACGGCGCCGACACGCTCGGCATCGTCGGCGAGTACTACTGGATCGCCCGCGAACGCGGCACCATCGAGGCCGCGCGAAACCGCGCAATCTTCCCCCTGCGCTACACGCAGGCCGGCGAGCGCCGCGAGGTTGCCGTGCGCATCCGCCGCAACACCACCGGCGGTCTCGGATCCACCTGGGCCATCGACAAGGTCGAAGAATCCGAACAATAACGAAAAGCGGCTCAAATCCCGACTAGGATTTGAGCCGCTTTTATTGGCATTCATCGATGTTTCGTGACCAACAGCGAGCGGGCCGCAAGTGCCCCAGGTTGCCGTGAAAGAGGAGCGACGCGTACTTCGGTACGCGAGCGACGGTTTGAACGGCAAGATGGGGTGCTTGCGGCCCGCGCAGCGTCGAGCAGTTACGCGGTTTGGTAAAACCGCGTAACAAATTAGTCACGCGTCAGCTTGCGGTGAATACGATGCGGCTGGGCTGCATCCTCGCCCAGGCGCTCAATGCGGTTGGCCTGATAGGCCTCGAAGTTGCCCTCGAACCAATACCAGTTGCCCGGATTCTCGTCGGTGCCCTCCCACGCCAGAATGTGCGTGGCGACGCGGTCCAGGAACATGCGGTCGTGGCTAATGACCACCGAGCAGCCCGGGAACTCGAGCAGCGCCGCTTCGAGCGAGGACAGCGTCTCGACGTCGAGATCGTTCGTGGGCTCGTCGAGGAGCAGCAGGTTGCCGCCCTGCTTGAGCGTGAGCGCCAGGTTCAGACGATTGCGCTCACCACCGGAGAGTACGCCAGCACGCTTCTGCTGGTCCTGGCCCTTAAAGCCAAAGCTCGCCACGTACGCGCGGCTCGGAACCTCGGTCTCGCCGACCATCATGTGGTCCAGGCCGTCCGAGACGACCTCCCACAGGTTCTTATCGGGGTCGATGCCAGAACGGTTCTGATCGACATAGGAGATCTTGACGGTCTCGCCCACCTCGAGCCTGCCCGAAGTCAGCGGCTCCAGGCCCACGATGGTCTTGAACAGCGTGGTCTTGCCCACACCGTTGGGGCCGATGACGCCCACAATGCCGTTGCGCGGCAGGGTGAACGATAGGTCGTCGATGAGCACGCGACCGTCGAACTCCTTGTGCAGGTGATGGGCCTCGAGCACCTTGTTACCCAGACGCGGTCCAACGGGAATGCGGATGTCGGTCCAGTCGAGCTTCTGGCTTGCGCGGGCCTCGGCCTCCATCTCCTCATAGCGAGCCAGACGGGCCTTGTTCTTGGCCTGACGGGCCTTGGGCGAGCTGCGCACCCACTCGAGCTCGGCCTCCATGCGCTTGGCGAGCTTGGCGTCGCGGTTGCCCTGCGCCTCGATACGGGCGGCCTTGGTCTCCAGATACGTGGAGTAGTTGCCCTTGTAGGGATAAAGGTGACCGCGGTCGACCTCGCAGATCCACTCGGCAACGTTATCCAGGAAGTAGCGATCGTGTGTGACGGCAAGCACCGCGCCCTGGTAGTTGTGCAGGAAGTGCTCGAGCCACAGGATCGACTCGGCGTCCAGGTGGTTCGTGGGCTCGTCGAGCAGCAGCAGGTCGGGAGCCTCGAGCAGCAGCTTGCACAGGGCCACGCGGCGGCGCTCGCCGCCGGAAAGCACGTTGACCGGCATGTCGGAATCGGGCAGCTGCAGGGCGTCCATGGCCTGACCGAGCTTGGAATCGATATCCCAGCCGTCAGCAGCGTCGATCTCGTCCTGGAGCTTGCCCATCTCGGCCATGAGAGCGTCCATATCGCAGTCCGGGTCGCACATCTCCTCGCCGATCTTATTAAAGCGATCGACCTTGGCAATCATGTCACCAAATGCCATACGCACGTTCTCGATGACGGTCTTGTCATCGTCAAGCGGCGGCTCCTGCTGCAGGATGCCCACGGTGTAGCCGGGGGTAAGACGGGCATCGCCATTGGAGACTTCCTCGATGCCTGCCATGATCTTGAGCAGGGTTGACTTGCCCATGCCATTGGGGCCAACCACGCCGATCTTAGCGCCGGGGTAGAACGACAGCGTGACATCGTCCAAAATCACCTTGTCGCCATGCGCCTTGCGCGCCTGATACATCTGGTAGATAAACTCGGCCATATAAGCTCCGTTTCATAAGGGGCTCCTCAGTCATACGTGTTTATTGTCGCATGAAACAAAACCCTGCGGAAAATCTTGATGAATTCTGCTGGCACCACCCACGGAACAGTCAGCAAAACCCGGATTGACGCATAATGGTGGAACGACTCCTACCTATATTGTTTTCCAATAAGCATTCGCTACGAAGGGAAGCCGATGGCGCAGCAGCTGTCTCTTATACACATCTCCGAGCCCACGAGACTCCTGAGCATC
>USOF01000290.1 GCA_900556285.1 uncultured Collinsella sp.
CGCCTCTCCCTATCAGCTCTCGGGCGGGCAAAAGAAGCGCGTTGCGCTGGCTGCGGTGGTGTCGATGAACCCGGATATCTTGGTCCTCGACGAGCCTACCAATGGGCTCGACGAGGATTCATGCGACATCGTGGTCAACTTCTTGCTGGCCTACGTCGCGGCGGGTAAGACGGTCTTGATGAGCACGCATCACCAGGATTTGGTGCGGCGCCTGGGTGCCCGTGCAATCTATATCGATCGATATCACCATGTGGTCGAGGCACCTTCGCCGTCGTATGGAACCGAAAGCGGTGCTACGGACTAGTTGCTGCGTAGAGCGTGCGTAGCCGCCCGCGCGGCTTTGCCGTGATGGTATAGTTATCCAGGTTTTTTATGGGGGTGGCTATGCCAAGTTGGAACATTCATATCGCTCAGACGGAGCGTTTGCTGGAGCGCACCGGTGCGCTTGCCAATAGCGTGCGCGACCGCAATGCCTTTTTGTTTGGCTGCGTGGTTCCGGATATCTTCGTGGGCTATATGGTCCCTGGCATCGCCGATCCCATCCCGTACCGCATTACGCACTTTGCAAAGCCCGAGCCTATCCCTAAGCCTCGTGAGCATGAGTTCTGGGATACCTATGTGGCACCGTTGCTTAAAAGTTCGCCCACCGGTGCGCCAGCCGCGGCTACCTCGATTGTCGAGGAGCGCGAGCGACTGAATCGCGTGCACTATCCCCAGCGCTACAAGGATGCCGAGCCGGTTGCCGGTCCCGGCGCCTGTGAGTTCTCGCTTGCGTCCGAGGACGTGGCGCAGTCGTTGCTCGATTTGACACTGGGTGTCTGGTCGCATCTGGTGGCCGATACCGTATGGAATACGCGCGTGAATCAGTACCTGGAGGCGCACGGCGGCAAGCCGTGCGAGGAGTTCCGCATTAAAAAGCAAGGTGACTTTGACTGGTTTGGCAAGACGCTGGGCATTGTTTCCATCCCGCGTGCGACCGATCGCCTGTATACCGCTGCGACGCGTTTTGGGCAGTATCCCATCCATAAGGAGTATGTGCTCAAGACCATCGGCGTTATGCACGAGATCGTGCGCGAAAACCCCGGCGAGCCCGACCATCCGCCATACCGCCTGCTGACCGAGAAATTCTTCGACGCAACGTTTACCGAGGTCATCGAGCTGACCGAGGCGGGCTTTGCGGCTCGCGTTGCCGCTTCGGACGTCCCCGCAGTCCCTCTGATCGCTAGCTGCTAGCCGGCCGGCTTGGCAGTGAATAGCTCACCCCAATTGATCAACAGCTTCCGTCGCATGGCGTAAACACGGCAAACGAGCTGCACATCTCATAGCATGCCATAAGCAGTTGGTTGCGTGTCATGCCATACAGTAGACATCGGCGCACAGAAAAAGGGCCCGGAAGGCAATGCCTTCCGGGCCCTTTGCAATGCAAGTGTGCTTGCAAGTACGATTTAGCGCACCTGAGCGACGTAAGCGACGTTGGTCGAGGAGACCTTATCCTCGAGCTGGACGCTCATGCGGGGATCGCCAGCGGTAGCGACGGTCAGATCGCCGGCCTTGACGTAGCCGAGCTCCTTAGCGGTCTCGATCGCCTTGACGATCGTGCCGTTGACGGTGCCCTGGGTAATCTCGGCCTGGTGCGGGATAACGCCCCAGTACATAATCATCTGCTGGACGGCCCACTCGTGGCGGGAGAACGCGCAGATCGGCATGTTGGGACGGAAGTGCGAGATCAGGCGAGCGGTACGACCGGTGGTCGTCGGCACGGTGATGCACTTGGCGCCAACGGTGGTAGCCATGTTCACAGCGGACATACCCACAACGTTGTTGACGACGCGGGTGCCGTGAGCGTCAGCCGGAACCTCGAGCGGAGCGTGAGCCGGGAGGTGCTTCTCAGTCTCGAGAGCAATGCTGGCCTGCATCTTGACGGCCTCGACCGGGTACTTACCGGCAGCGGACTCGCCAGAGAGCATAACGGCGTCGGTGCCGTCGTAGATGGCGTTAGCAACGTCGGCAACCTCGGCGCGCGTCGGGCGCGGGTTCTGCTGCATGGAGTCGAGCATCTGCGTAGCGGTGATAACGGGCTTGTAGGCCGCGTTGCACTTGGCGATGATCTCCTTCTGGATGTGCGGAACGAGCTCGGGCTTGATCTCGATGCCCAGGTCGCCACGGGCGACCATGATGCCGTCGGAAGCCTCGAGAATCTCGTCGAAGTTCTCGACGCCCAGGATGCCATCCATTCCGTCGCAGCCCATCATCTTGACGTCATAGCCCATGGCGGCGGCGTTGGAGAGCAGCACCGAGGCGGGGGTGTAGTAGATGGGAGCGAAAATCATGGTCGCGCCCTTGTCCTTGGCCTTGGTGAGCTGGTTGGTGAAGCTAGTCTGGGAATCGTCCTTGAAGGTCTCCTCGTCCACGATCTCGAGCTTGAGCTCTTCGGCCTTGGCGATGAAGGCGTCGCGGATGCCGGAGGAG
>USOF01000291.1 GCA_900556285.1 uncultured Collinsella sp.
TACGAGATGCTCAGGAGTCTCGTGGGCTCGGAGATGTGTATAAGAGACAGTGAGCGCCGTGGTCTTGCCGGCACCCGAGGCGCCCAGGATAATGGCGAGCTCACCGCGCTCAACGGTAAAGCTCGCGCCGTCGAGCGCATGGATGCGGGCATCGCCCTCGCCGTATGCTTTGATGACGTCTTTGAATTCGATATAGGCCATCGATCGGTTCCCATCTGGTCGGATAACTCTTTAGTATTACCCATTTCACGCCGACCAAAAAGGGACAGGTTCATTTTGGCAGATTTTATATGGGGAAACGGGGAGCGCAGGCAAGCGCCGGGAGGCAGAGAAATCATCAACGGGGTCAGGCCGACCGCCAAACACAACGCACGCATCTCTATCTGTCAGCAAAATCATTCGAACAGCTGTTCGTTTCTATGATATGATTCCGTTATCTAAGCAGGCCAATACGCAGAAAGGCGGCCAACATGGCGTTCGACTTTAAGAAAGAATGCAAGGAGCTCTACAAACCTGCAAGCAAGCCGAGTATCGTAACTGTCCCGCCTATGAGCTACGTTGCCGTTCGCGGAAAGGGCGACCCAAATACCGAAGGTGGCGAGTATCAAAACGCCTTGCCGCTACTTTACGGCATCGCCTATACCGTCAAGATGTCGAAGAAAGGCTCAAGGAGTATCGAGGGCTATTTCGACTTTGTGGTACCGCCGCTCGAGGGTTTCTGGTGGCAAGACTCCCCGAGCGGCGACATCGATTATGTACGCAAGGACGATTTCAACTTTATCTCGTGCATTCGCCTGCCCGATTTCGTCACCCGAGATGACTTTGACTGGGCAGTCGCGGAAGCCACGACCAAAAAGAAACTGGACTTTTCCGCCGTCGAGCTGCTTAAAGTTGACGAGGGTCTCTGCGTTCAATGCATGCACACCGGGCCCTACGGCAACGAACCGGCGACCGTAAACGCTATGCATGAATACACGATCGAGCAGGGCTATGTTCCTGACTTCTCAGACACCCGTTTACATCACGAAATCTATCTCTCCGATCCGCGCAAATGTGCACCGGAGAAACTTAAGACTGTGGTTCGTCATCCTATCAAGCGCGCCGAATAGCTTGGAGCGTCATTTCACGCGCTAGGTTTTAAGCCAGTCAACCAGCCGCCACCTAGGCCGTCCGGTAATTATCCTGACGCGGCCCGTCGCATCTTATAAGTTTGTTTTGCTAAAGCTGGAAAGCCTCTCAACGATGCGCAACTCCAGCCCTTTTTCTATCAAGAGGCTTAAATGAAATACCGGAAGTCGCGGATATCCATCAACGAACAGATAGCACTATTGACAGAAAACAAGGGTCTTAAGTGCTCTAATCAAAGCGAACTCGAGCGAGCTTTGGTCGAAGTCGGCCACTACAAACTGTCGGCCTACTGGTTTCCCTGCAAACCAAATGCAAGTCCGGGATTACCATCTTTCGCGAAGGCACAACATTCGAAACCATCATCTACACGTATGAATTTGACCGAGCCCTCCGGCAGTTAATGTTTGATGCGGTCGGCAGAATTGAGATCTACCTCAGAAGCAGAATTGCCTATCTTGCCTCTGAGGAACGCGGGCCTTTCTGTTACCCAGATGTCACCATAACGAGGCTCAACTCGGCATGCCCATCGGGCTTTGCGCCGCGCTGGGATACGCCGCCGTCTTTGGCAGCGCCACCAATACGCTGCTCGCGCCGATCCTTATTGGCTGCGAAGTCTTCGGCTTTGGCGACTTGCCGAAGTTCTTTATTGTCTGCGTCGTGGCTTACCTGTTCAACATGGATAAGTCGATCTACGCCCTGCAGAAGCGGGCGTAGATGGATGTCCAAGCAGGTGGTCTCAACCGGAAACGGCGTCTTGGCTATGCAAAGTGCTCGAACGTTATTCCTCGTACGCGCCCTCAAGCCGGAGCAGCCACTCCTTACGGTCGAGGCCGCCGGCATATCCGTTAAGCGAGCCGTCGGCCGCGACCACGCGATGGCACGGCACGATAATCGAAATGGGATTACGCGCGACCGCGGCCCCCACGGCACGGGGAGACACAACGGGTGCTTCGTTTCCCGGTACACGATGTCGAGCCGCAACACACTGGGCGATCTCACCATACGTAGCGACCTCGCCACGCGGGATAGAAAGCAGCTCAAACCAAACCTCACGCTGAAACGCCGTGCCAATCATATGCAACGGCGGCGTAAACCGAGGCTCCTGCCCCGCAAAATAAGCATTCAGCCAAGCCCAAGAACGCTCAAGCACCGAAGATGCCGCGCCATTTGCCGGACTCACCGAAGACATCCCACCGGTACCAGAAACCGCATCGGCACCTACGACATACTCCGCATCCTCTTTGAGCAGCGTAGAGCCAAAGTGCTCCTGACCCTCAAACCAAAGCCCCTGTCTCTTATACACATCTCCGAGCCCACGAGACTCCTGAGCATCTCGT
>USOF01000292.1 GCA_900556285.1 uncultured Collinsella sp.
TTCCTTGGTAGTGGGGCTCGCCTTGGTGTTGCCCAGGTTGATGCTCTTGATCTGCGGGCATCCCTCGACCAGCTGCTTTGCCTCGGCAATGGTCTGAACGCTGATAATCATGCGGTATTTGTCGGTAACGCCGCTGTTGATCGCCTCGATCGCATGCTCCATGTCCTTGATGACCAGCTTGCATCCCGCAGGCTTGCCCAGCTTGAGCGTGGTCTTCCAAACCGGGTCGTTCGCGATCTTATCACCAACGCAGAACACGCAATCGGAGTGCAGGCCCTGCACCCAGGAAACGGCAACCTGACCGTGGAGCAGTCGATGGTCGACACGAAGTAGCAGAATCATTTTTCCCCCAAACGTTTCGTTTGTTTGTCGCTTGTTCTAACCGGATCGATTAGAACTCCTCCTCGTCGTCTTCGTCGCTAAGGAGGTCGTTGCAGAAGGTGACCCGCGTCTCGTCAGCGGCAACGATGCCCCTGATGAGCTGGGCGGTATCGCCGCCTTCCGGCATGAACAGGAGCTGAAGGAGCAGGGGCAGGTTAGTGTTGGTGATAAGGAACACGCCACAGGTCCGCTGGATGAGCTTCAGGCACTCGTTATTCACGCTTCCGCCCAAAATGTCCGTACAGATGACAAGCTCGTCGCCCTCCGGCAGGGCTTCTACGCGAGATGCCAGCAAGGCCTCCGCGTCGTCGTTGCCGTCGACGTACAGGCACAGCACCTCAACGTTCTCGTGTTCGCCCGAAAGCAGCTCGATGCATTCGTTGATGCCCTGGGCAAAATGGGTGTGGGTCGCAATAAGAAAGCGTCTCATGGTTTCACCTCCTTGGACGAAGGTCGAGGGTTCAAACTCGCACCGCACGCGGGTCGCGAGCGCTTACGCGGCACGCGACCGGTGCGTTCTCGTCGGCTAATTAGTAATCGAACTGGTGATAGTAGCGACGATACTTGAGGTTGTGCTTGGTGACCGTCTCGTAGTAGCGAGCCAGGCGGTCGGTAACGAGCACCGTCAGGATCCACGGGGACACGATGACGCGGAACTCGTCGTCGAGGCCGGGGATCGCGAACTCGGCGGTGTCGATGATGTTGATGTCGGTGTCGCCGGTCACGCCGCGGGTCAGGAACGCGCGGGCTCGCTCGTCGAGCTTGCGGTTCTCGTCCTCGCCCATGAACAGGAACACGGGGACGCCGGGCTCCACGAGCTCGAGGGTGCCGTGGAAGAAGTCGGCCGAGGTGATGTAGCGGGTGCGCTTCCACTGCATCTCCTCGAGGATGCACATCGAGAACAGGATCGTCTCGCCCCACAGGGCGCCGGAGCCGATGAACATGGTGTAGGGGGCCAGGGCGTACTTCTTGGCGAGCTCCTCGGCGCGCGGCTCGAAGCGCTTGCGGATATCGAGCATGTCCTTCCAGATGTCCTTGGTCTGCTCGATAAACAGGTCGAACTTGGGGAAGCAGCCGCGGCGGTTGAGCAGGCGCAGGCCGAAGCAGTCGGCGAGGTAGTAGCCCTTCTCGCAGCCGCCCGAACCATGGTCAGAAGCCATGGCGACGCAGTTCTCGGCGCCCACGGCCTGGCCGATGGGGCCCTCGGGCTTGGTCATGGCGTAGACGCGCACGCCCATGCCCTTCATCTTCTTGACGGCCTCGAGCACCTCGGGGGTGGTGCCGGACTCGGAGGCGGTGAGCACGACGGAGCGCTCGGTCATGCGCTTGTGGCCGGAGACGTTCCACTCGGCGGCGTGGATCAGGTAGACCTCGAGGTCGCGGTCGCCGAACTTGTTCATGAGGTACTCGAGCTGCATGAGCTCGTCCCAGGTGCCGCCGACGCCCATCAGGAACACGGCGTCGTAGCCCTCGTCGGCGACCTTGTCGGCGAGCGCGGTCATCTTCTTGCCGGTCTCGTAGAGCGCCTTGCCGTCCTCGAGATAGCCCTCCTGGTCGAAATGCATAATCTCGATCTTCTCGGTTTCCTTCATTTGTCTCTCCTTTCTGGGGTTGTTTCCACATCCCCCATGCCAACGGGCATCAAAACCCGCTTACATTCCGTAACACTCAGCCGCTTTGGCCTTAAGCGCATTGACTGACTCTTCGTAGCCCTCTGCCTTGACCTCCATTTGCTTGGAGACAGCATCGAGATACGGGTGAACGTCCCATGACTTCAGACGCTCGGCGATTATTGCCGCAATCGTCTGGAAGAACACGAGATTGGGAATTGCGCTGAGCAGCAGAGCAACCTGAGGCACCACAACCTCGTGAGCCCTACCCTTGGGATGGGCCGTGAGCAGCACCGTTTTTGCCGTAACGTTCGATAGCGCATCGGCGATATTCGCAAGACGCTCCGACCCCTGCGGATCGTCGACAATAAACACCAGATAGCCCGGAACGATCTGCATCTCGGGACCGTGGACGAACTCCTCGCCCTCGTGATGCATGGCAGGAATCTTGATGGTCTCGCTCAGCT
>USOF01000293.1 GCA_900556285.1 uncultured Collinsella sp.
ATGTGGTCGGCGGCACCGAGACGCGCATTACCTGGGAAGTTCAGGCCGATGCCGACGAGGAGCTGAGCGGTCTTTCCTTGACGTTTGTCGACGGCACGACGTTTGGTACCGATGACACGCGATTGACGATGCTCTCGGGCGAGGACCTCATGGATCGTACGCCCATGAAGCCCACGTGCAAGGCTGACGGCCAGACGCTCAAGATTGACTTTGGCGAGACGGCGCCTGCCGGCGGCTTTTTCCGTGTCGAGGTTTACGGCGTGACCTTCCCCGTCGAGGGCGGCGATGAGGCCTTTAGCGGCACCTATACGCTCGCCGACGGGTCGACCAAGAAGATCTCCAAGATTCCGTCGGTGGAGATCAAGGGCGTGACGGCCTTCGATAACTTCCTGGCTGACCTTAAAGAGCAGCCGTGGGTCGAGGCGTGGAACTCCAATATGTTCCTGCGCCTGTTCCTGAACCCGGTCATTTTGGTCCAGAGCCTGCCGATCGTCTTCAAGGGCTTCCTTATGTCGCTCTCGATCGTGCTTGTGGCGTTTCCGCTGGCAATTCCCTTCGGTTTTGCCCTGTCGCTCATGCGCATCTCTAAGTCGCGCATCCTGCGCTGTCTTGCCGGCATCTATGTGAATATCATTCGCGGTACGCCGGCGTTCCTGCAGATCTATATCGCGTTTTTCGGTCTGCCGCTGGCCGGTGTCAAAGTGGACGACTATGTGCTGGGTGTTATCGTCATGGCCATGAACTCGTCTGCGTACTTGTGCGAGATCTTCCGTGCCGGTATTCAGTCGATCCCCAAGGGCCAAAACGAGGCTGCTCGCTCGCTGGGCATGAATGCCTTCCAGACGCTGCTCTATGTCATGATTCCGCAGACGTTCCGCAATGTCCTGCCTACGCTGACCAGCGAGTTTATCTTGCTCTACAAGGACACGTCGCTGCTTGCCGCCGTGGGTGTCGTCGAGATCGTCATGAACGCCCGCACCATCGTGGCCACGACGGGCTCCATCACGCCGTATGTGGTTGCCGCTCTGTTCTATCTGGTCATTACCCTGCCGCTTGCGCGCTTGGTGAGCGGTCTTGAGGCGAGACTTCTGGGGACGGCCGAAACCAAAAAGAAGCGTCCCACCAAGAGCGCCGGACAGGTTGTCGCGACGCCCGCCGATCATATCGCCGGTCTGTAAGGAGGTCCTGTCATGAGTGAAACCAATAACTCGAACGAGGTCGTCGTCAGCATCAAGAACCTCCAGAAGGCCTTTGGCGATAACGTGGTCCTGCGCGATATCGATCTGGATGTGCACAAGGGCGAGGTCGTCGTAGTCCTGGGTCCTTCGGGCTCGGGCAAGTCGACGATGCTTCGCTGCATCAATCGTCTGGAGCATCCCACGAGCGGCTCGATTGTCGTTGAGGGCGTGGACGTGTGCGCCAAGGGCGTCGACCTTAACAAGGTACGTACGCATCTGGGTATGGTGTTCCAGCAGTTCAATTTGTTCCCGCACCTGTCAGTCAAAAAGAACGTCATGCTCGCGCAGCAGAAGGTGCTCAAGCGCAGCAAGGAAGAGGCCGAGAAGATTGCCGTCGAGGAGCTGACCAAGGTCGGTCTTGCCGAGCGTATCGACTTTATGCCGAGCCAGCTCTCGGGCGGCCAGCAGCAGCGCGTGGCCATCGCCCGCGCCCTGTCGATGAATCCGCACGTGATGCTCTTTGACGAGGCCACGTCGGCGCTTGACCCCGAGCTTGTCCGCGACGTTCTGGGCGTCATGCGCGACCTGGCACGCGATGGCATGACCATGATCGTCGTGACGCACGAGATGGGCTTTGCCCGCGACGTCGCCGACCGCGTCGTCTTTATGGACGGTGGCGTTATCGTGGAAGAGGGCACGCCGAGCGAGGTCTTCGACCATCCCAAGAGCGAACGCACCAAGGCGTTTTTGGGCAATATCTCGTAGCCGGTTGATGTAACTGCCGTTACAAAAGAGCGGGGGCTGGACTTGAATCCAGCCCCCGATCTTTTGTAGGGATGGGGATGCGCTTTGATGCAGGCTCTCTTGGAGGCCCTGGGTTCGTTACGCGAGCTCGGCTCCGAGGGCCTTGCAAGCGGTCTCGCCCTCGTCGTCGGGGGCGTCGTAACAGATGACGGAGTCGACCACGTTGACGCCGGCCTCGTCGGCGTCGGCCTTCCAGTTGTCCATCCACTCGCCCTCGGCCCACGAATAGGAGCCAAAGAGGGCGACCTTCTTGTCGCCGAGAGTCTCCTTGACCTCGTCCCACATCGGCTGGAACTCATCGTACTCGAGTTCCTCGGAGCCCATGGCGGGGCAGCCGAAGGCAATGGCGTCATAGCTGGCGGCCTTGTCTGCGGAGAAGTCGGCGCAGGAGATGACCTCTGCCTCGGCGCCGGCACCGGTTGCGCCCTCGGCAACGAAGTTTGCCATGGCCTCGGTGTTGCCTGTACC
>USOF01000294.1 GCA_900556285.1 uncultured Collinsella sp.
GTGCATGATCTCGATCTTCTCGGTCTCCTTCATTCCCGCTCCTTTCACGAGCAGTCTGAATTGTCGCACGGACACGAACGGGCTTGCCGTCCCATTAGTCCCGTTTAACCTTGTGGTCATCTTGACCACAAACTCAACAATTCAAAGGTTCTTAATACCAGTGAACGATTACAGGTTAGCCGTTTTTAATACCGATTTTTCGATTTAATCCTCCTCTCTCGGTAGACGGTCAGTTTTGACCGCTCATCGGTCGAGCGGCACATGTCCTAAAAAAACGAGCGTCCTCGCCGTGCGCAAGGACGTTCTAGATACTAATAGTTGTAGGCATAACCGCCGGCATCGCCGCGAGTAAAGGATTTGGCGCACTCGATGACCTGTCCGCTCGCATCGTAAGTCAAGCATTCCAGCACAAGCGCCAGATCTCCTGGCTCAAGATTGAGCAGGCTCGCATCGCGTGCGCCCAAAGCCTCGATATCGAGCTTCTCCTGCGCCATGACCGGCTTTCGGCCCAGCATCTCATAGGTCTCGTACAAACTGAAGACCGACACGTCAATATTTTCGATTGTGGGAAATAGCAGGCACGGAATGAACGCCATCTCAATCGATACGGGATCGCCGTTGACGCAGTTCAAACGCCGAATCGAATACAGCAAATCGTCCTCGGCAATGCCAAACAGGTTGGCGTAATAAGGGCCCGCATAACGCTTGGAACGCGCGAGGATGCGTACCGATGGCGTCGCGCCCGAGGCCAAAACCGTCTGGCGAAAACCGCCTTTGCGAACGTGCTCATCAAACCACTTATGCCCCACAAAGGCGCCCTTGCCCTGCACGCGACGAATCTGACCGCTCTTGACCAGCTCGTCCATGGCGCTACGAATTGTCAGGCGCGTGGTGCCAAACTCCTCGGCCAGTTCATTTTCGGATGGAATCATCGAACCCGTCGGATAGTCGCCGCGCTCGATCCGCTCCGCAATACAGCGGCGGATTTGTTTGTAGACCGGCAGGCCCCCTACCGCTTCAGCCATTCGACACCCACCTTCGTTGCAACGCCGTCCGCCTCGCCGTTATCGGCAAAGCGATACTTGGTCGGCAGAATCACGGACTTGCAATACTCGACAAAGCCATCGTTCTCGTCGCGTTCGTGAGACGCCTTGTAAAACACCGGCGTGCCCTCCTGGGCATCCAGTAGCTTGGCCTCGTCGGCGTTCAGGCGGCTGATGGAAATATGCTCCTTGCCGTGCGTCACATGGACATTTCCCTCTTTGAGCAAAACGTCGTAGAGGCTCTCCTTCTCAAAATCGTGATCGGGAAGCGAGGGACACAAAGACAGATTGACGTATGCCGTCTCGATCGATGCGGGGGATCCATTGACCACGCGAACGCGTCGAATGCAGAAGAGCGGCATGCCCAGATCGATCTGCGCCTTTTGAGCCAAATCGATATCGGAATACACGACCTTGGACCATATCAGGCGTGCGGTGGACTTTGAGCCGACCCTCTCGACGGCCTGGGTATAGTTCCACGTTTCCTGGAAAATGTTCAGCGGTTTGGGCGGGCACACATAGGTGCCCGAACCACGACGGCTCTCCAAGGTTCCACACGATATAAGGCGCGTGATGGCGGCACGAAACGCCGTGCGCGATACGCCCAGCTCTTCGCAGAGCACGCGCTCGGCAGGCAACCGATCGCCACCCTGTAAGTCATAGTGTTTGATATACCAAAGAATACCCTCAAAGGCGCGATCTTTGGGCGGAATCGCATATGGTTCGCTCGACATGGGCAAGGCTCCTCAACCGCTTGATGCTGCGGGCATCATTGCTCCGAACACCCCATGGCGTCGAAAGCTTCCTTAATCTGCTCCGCAACGTTCCGATACGACCGATATAGGCCGGAGTCTCGCTTGACTTCGCCCGCAGTCACCGGAATCTCAAGCTTCGAAATCTCATCCTCGCCGGTTCGCACGGCAACGATGACACCCATACCAAGGCACATATTACGCTTGGCGGCGTTGTTTTTAGTGGCCTGAGCTGGATTGATCAAAATCTGCTGAGCGAGCTCACGATTGCTGAGCTCCGGCACATCCTCGGGATTCCCAGTCTCAACGATCTCGCACTGCAGCACATCCGCATAGTCAAAGATCTTTGGCTCGGCACCACGCTGATGCACAGCCCACTTGTGGCGCGTGGCATCTTGGTAGATAGCCGGCAAAAACGTAAACCGCGGCGGGTCCAAAATCGTATCCGTGATGGTAAACACATCGGGATCAAAGGCATCCTGCGGGTTTTTCTTCTTGAACAGCCCCATATCAGCCTCCCGTACTAGTATTAAACAACTCAAGCCGAATATAGCACCAATTTGAAGTTGCAACGGCAACCCTTCGGTACGCGGCGGCAATCACGCGCTCAGCGGAAAAGTGTACGGGCGAGGGCCGGGGTGCCTTGGTCTGAG
>USOF01000295.1 GCA_900556285.1 uncultured Collinsella sp.
ACCTATGACGTTCTGATTCGTAGTCAGACCCTCTATCCAGCTGAGGTAACGCCGCGACTTGTTGATTATTATGCACATCGACTGAATAAAGGTCAAGCATTTTTCGAAAAAAGTTATTGAATTTGATTTTTACTCATTTTGACCACTTGATGCGATCTTCGACGCATCGCGATATAAGAAAAGCCTCCGTTACCGGAGGCTTTAAAATTCAATTGGTGCGGCGTATAGGATTCCGCGCATCCGCTGCGCGGATCCGCACCGGCTTCGCCCGCCTGCCGGCGCGCTCGCCCGCGGGCTAAAAACGCTCCGCGTTTTCTTTACGCCCGCGCCTCGACCGAGGTTCGAATCCATGCAGTGCTTACATAAAAGAAAAGCCCCCGTTGCCGGGAGCTTTAATCTCAAATGGTGCGGCGTATAGGATTCGAACCTATGACGTTCTGATTCGTAGTCAGACCCTCTATCCAGCTGAGGTAACGCCGCAGCGCAAGACATATAAAACCACTTTAGCTTATTGGAGTCAAGCACAATCTCAAACTTTTTTGTGGAACGCAGTTTTGTCATGCTGCTCCGCATATACCGCTGTTCCCCGTACGATCGATTGGCTTTTCGATCACGTCAAACTTGGCATCAAGTTCCCTCAGGAGCGATCTCACCCGCTGGGCACAATCATAATCGGCAAACGAGATGCTCAGCATGCGCGCGACCTGGTTGGAAGTCCCAACTCCATAGAAGTGCTCCAGCGCCACAAGTCCCTCGTGCGTCACAAAGGTCTCGACCACATGCGGCGACTCCTCAAAGCACCATTGTGTCAACGGACCCTCACTCGTCTGCCGAACCACCAGGCCGCCCATGCCAGACGGCTCACACGTTACAAGCAGGTACTCCCCGCCCTCGTCGCTCTCAAACAAAACCACCCGATCATCAAACAGCTCCATCGCGTCCCCTTTCTCTCGCTCTTATTTAGCAAAAGCATAGCAGGTAGATGGCTGTATACAGAACAGTTGTTCGTGTGTTTTCTATTGAGCTGTCCGCACGGCATGGTATGGACCTGCGCACGAAATAGGGCGCCCCCGAAGGAGCGCCCTTGCATATCCCCTATGCAGCCAACTTACGCGACCGGCTCGATCTTCTCGAGACCACCCATGTAAGGACGCAGGACCTCGGGAATCGTGATGGTGCCGTCGGCGTTCTGGTAGTTCTCCAGAATGGCGGCCATGGTGCGGCCGGTGGGCAGGCCGGAGCCGTTGAGCGTGTGGACAAAGCGGGTGCCCTTGAAGTTCTCCGGATCGCGGTACTTGATGTTGGCACGGCGAGCCTGGAAGTCACCGCAGTTGGAGCAGGACGAGATCTCCTTGTACGCGTTGTAGCTGGGCAGCCACACCTCGATGTCATAGGTCTGGCGCGCAGAGAAGCCCAAGTCGCCGGTGCACAGGCTGATCACGCGATACGGCAGACCAAGCTGCTGCAGAATGTACTCGGCCTCTGCCACCATGCTCTCAAGCTCGTCATCGGACTCCTCGGGACGGGCGAACTTGACCATCTCGACCTTGGTGAACTGGTGCTGGCGAATGATACCGCGGGTATCGCGGCCGGCGGAACCGGCTTCCTCGCGGAAGCAAGGGGTGCCGGCGGTATAGGAACGGGCATGGATAAGCTCATTCTTGACTCTGCAAAGCAGGACGGCGATAAACTTACCATTAATGTTACCTCTTTCGGAAGTAAAGAAAACTGGGGTACAGACAACGACATCAAAGACAGCACTGAAATAACGCTTGAAAAAACAGCAGACGGTCTTCGTATCGGCAAATGCGACATAAACGCCGTTACTTATTTTTCTTTCTATGACAGCATCACCTACGAAGATATAAGCGTTTCCCTAAATTAACCGCAAATATGCAAATATCAGAGCCGCCTGTCAGGCACATAACCTGTCAGGCGGCTCTATTTTGACTATATACTTTCAAGTGCGTAGCCTTTGCCTCTTTCGTAGGTGATAGTCACATCGGCTTTGCTATCATCAAGTTTTTTATTGAGCCGTGAAACCGCCGTGAACAGTGCATTTGCGTTGTCGGAATACGGCAGACCCCACACGTTTTCGTACAGTTCGGCTTTCGGCACTGTACTGCCGATATTACGGGCAAGCATAAGCAGAATCGAGAACTCTTTCTGGGTGGTGAGCAGGTCGTTGTCGGCAAAATATGCCGCCATTGAAACCGTATCAAGTCTGAGCCTTCCGAACGAGATATAACGCTTGTCTTTCCGTACCGAGCGAAGCCTTGCCTCTACCCTTGCAATAAGCACCTGAATATCGTATGGCTTTGGCAGATAATCATCGCCGCCTGCTCTCAGTGCCGTTATAATATCATCGTTTTCGCTGAGTGCGGACAGAAACAGTATCGGAATATCGTATTTTGCCTTTATCTCACGGCAAAGCGATATTC
>USOF01000296.1 GCA_900556285.1 uncultured Collinsella sp.
GCATACGAGATGCTCAGGAGTCTCGTGGGCTCGGAGATGGGTATAAGAGACAGCTGGAACACGTAGCCCACGCGCTCCGCAGACGCGCGCACGTCCATGTCGGCAACGTTCTCGCCCAGCACGCGCAGCTCGCCGGAGCGCGTACCCGCCGGAGCGATCTCGGGCTTGAGCAGCGACAGCAGCGTCGATTTGCCCGATCCGGTACCGCCGACAAGCAGCGCAAATGCACCTTGAGGAACAGACCAGTCGAGCCCCTCGAGCACCGCAGCATCAGCCCCGGGGTAGGCGAAGCTCAGGCTCCGCACCTCAATCGCCGGCATATCCGGGCCGCACGCCGCGCCCGACACCGAGCCCCTATCCAACCGAGCCATCAGCCAAACCTCTTCTCATCGATCGCATGCAACACACAGGGCAGCACCATCCAGGCAGCGTACACAACATAGCCCAGCCACGGCGCGGGCACCGAAAGCTGCGGGTAAAACGAATACTGCGTTGTCGCGGTCCATGCCACTGCCACCGCGGCGGCACCAAACAGCGCAAGCCCCACCAGCGCGGCAGCGTCGCCGCGCCCCAGCCGATACCGCGCGTACGTCGTGCGACGCGTCGCGGCGCCCCACCCGCGCGAGCGCATGGCATCCGCGCGCTCAAGCGAATCTTCCATGCCCCAGCCCATCAGCACGCTCGATGCCCGCAGGCGCGAACGCACGGGATCGGTGGGCGCACGCCCCGGCACATCGACCGCGTCCTGCACCGCCAGCACCGTGCGGCCGCGGCGCAAAAACTGCGGGATAAGCCGCATGCACATCGAGATCATGAGCGCGATCACCGGCGCGGCGTTGCCCAACAGTGCGAGTACCTTGTCGTATTCGAGCATCGACGCCGCAGCCTCAAACCACAGCACGCTCGCCACAAACAGCCCGCCCATGCACAGGCCGTAAACCATGCTCTCTAGATACACCGCACGCATGCCAATACGAAACAGCTCCGTCGAGCCCGAGGCGCTAAACAGCGGGTTGACCAGTGCAATGATCAAAATCACCGGCAGCTGCCAGCGAAGTGCGCCCAGCGTGCGGGCAGCCCCACGCATCGCAAATCCATACGCCAGCCCGCCCGCAAGCGACAGCGCGATCAGCACCGGTTGCATCGAGAACATGGTGAGCCCCAGCGTCAGCACCATGTAGAGCGCCGGAACTGCCGGATGCGACATCGAAAATGCCCCCACGGGCTCGGCGCCCGAACCCTCTCGTATGTTGTCCATAGGCATCCCCGCCCTCCCGCCAAATCACCGACGCCGAAGCACTGCCGGCACCGCCCGCAAGCAGCGCAAACACCACACCAGCGGCCCAAACCTCAGCTGTCGCGCATCAATCGTTACGCGCTCATCATATGCCTGCGGTATCATATTGCGCCGTGTATCGTTTCCAAACACACGTCTCTATAACGTAACAGGAGATCACATGGACGCAACCGCAATTATCCTCGCTGCCGGCGAGGGCACCCGCATGAAGTCGAACCACTGCAAGGTTTCGCACAAGATCCTGGGTAAGCCCATGGTTCAGTGGATCGTCGACGCCACCATCAAGGCCGGCTGCAGCCGCGTCGTGGTCGTCATCGGCAGCCACGCCGACGAGATGCGCGCCCTCATCGATGGCGCCTACACCAACAGCGCCACCAAGGTCGAGTGCGTCGAGCAGACCGAGCGCCTGGGCACCGGCCACGCCGTAAAGGTCGCGCTTGAGGCCTGCGGCATCACGCAAGGCCCCGTCGTCGTGCTCAACGGCGACCTGCCGCTCATCACCGCCGACACCGTCGCCAAGTTCGCGCAGACCGTCGCCACCGGCGAGCTCGCCTGCACCGTCATGACCATGACCCCGCCCGACCCCTTTGGGTACGGCCGCATCGAGCTTGATGCCGACGGCGTCATCGCCCGCATCATCGAGCAAAAGGACTGCACGCCGCAACAGGCTGCGGAGCTGCTCGAATGCAACGCCGGCTGCTACGCCTTTGACGGAGCGCTGCTTTCCACCCACATTGGCGACATCACCTGCGATAACGCCCAGGGCGAGTATTACCTGCCCGACATGCTCGAGATTCTTAAATCCGCCGGCCATGCCGTGGGCATCTACCACTGCGAAGACTACCGCGACGGCCTTGGCGTCAACTCGCGCGCCCAGCTGGCGCAGCTCACCGCTATCGCCCGCGACCGCATCAACAACCAGCTCATGGCTCAGGGCGTCACCTTCATCGACCCCGCCCAGGCTTGGATTGGCCCGGACGCCACCATCGGCCGCGACACCGTGGTGTGGCCCCAGACCCACCTGATTGGCAACACGCATGTGGGCGAAGACTGCCAGCTTGGCCCCAACACGCGCCTCACCAACGTGGTCGCCGGCGATCGCTGCTCGCTTGACGAGACCGTAGGCATCGACACCGTTATCGA
>USOF01000297.1 GCA_900556285.1 uncultured Collinsella sp.
AAGCTGACCTATGCCGGCAACCTGGAAAACCTGAAAAGCGTAGACCAGGACCCGCGCTACCGCTTTGTGCAGGCGGACATCTGCGACGCCAAAGCCATCGAGGACGAACGTCGGGATGAAGTCGAGCAGGCCCTGAACGGCGTCGGCACCCAGATAGAAGGAGACCGAGCACAGGATAAAGGCCAGGACGACAATCACGAGACCGATAATCCAGTGCATAGCGTAGATACCCTTGAGGTTACCCTTGCTGGCAAAGACGTCGGCACGGTCGACCAGAAGGGGCATACCGGCGTTGACGACGTTCTTAATGGCCAAGCACAGAGTGGCGATGGGCATCGCGAGCGCGATAGCGGCCTCGGTGCTCTGACCCAGCTGAATAGCGAAGGCGCAGGCGAGCACACCGCCAATACACTCATCGGGCGGCACGTAAGCGCCGATGGAGATTGAACCCATGAAGAGCAGCTCGAGGCTCGCACCGATGGCGAGGCCGGACTGCAGGTCCCCGAGGACTATGCCGACGAGCGGGCACAGAACGATCGGGCGGAACGCATAGAGCGTACCGAGCTGATAATCGAGCTTACCGAAGGCAGCGATAAGTCCGATGAGGATCGCTTGAACAAGCATTGTTCCTCCCTTTGATCCCTCTTGGATCCGCGCGGCGATTCCCGACTTGTCAGCGCGCCCTTTTCCATGCCGACAATCGCCCAGACAGATCCAGCTTGTACCGGTGTGCTGTTAACACCTAAACCGGTGCAAATGATTTGATACCAATTATATAGTCATGCGAAAACTATTTAATACCAATCGCTCAACGGGCGTGTACTCCCGGTGAACGGTAGATGGGGGTAACGGGTAAAGCGTTTATCCGGTACGCCCACGAATAGGGGCGGCGCCGTGCGCGCCGCCCGTGGTTCCCAATTAGAGGGCGCTTAGGGCATCGACCTTGGGGTCGTCGGCCAGAGCGCGAATCTCGACCTCGACACCGCGGCCGACGAGCTCGCGAATGTCCTCTTCCTCGGCAGCAGTCACAAAGATCTGGCGGGAGATCTTACGGGCATCGGGACGCTGCTCGTCCTTGGACTTGGTGTTGCCCAGGTTGATGGAGGTGATCTGCGGGCAGCCGTCGACAAGCTGCTTGGCCTCGGCGATGCTGGCGACGCAGATGATCATCTTGTACTTATCGGTAACACCGGAGTTGATGGCCTCGATGGCGTGCTCCATGTCCTTGATGACGAGCTTGACGTTGGCCGGCTTTCCCATCTTGAGCGTAGTCTTCCAGACGGGATCGTTGGCAACCTTGTCGCCAACGCAGAAGATGCAGTCGGAGCCCAAGCCCTGGACCCAAGAGACGGCCACCTGGCCATGAAGCAGACGATGGTCGACGCGAAGCAGTTGAATCATGATTGACCCCCAAAGGTCTCATGCCGGAAACCCGGCCCCATTAATAGCAGGCGGTGACTAGAACTCTTCCTCGTCATCCGCATCGGTCAGCAGGTCGTTGACAAACTTGACGCGCGTGGCGTCAGCCGCGAGGATCTCGCGGATAACCTGATCGGCGGGAGCCTCCTGGTCCGAAAAGAGCAGCTGGATCAGCAGCGGCAGATTCATGTTGGCGATCAGGTAGGTGTTGGGGCGCGTCTGGACGATCTTGGTGAACTCGTTGTTGACGCTGCCGCCAAACAGGTCGGTGCACACGATTACGTCGTCGGCGGGGTCGAAGGTCGCCAGGAGCTTGGCGGCCTCCTCGGCGACGTCGGTGCGGCCGTCGACAAACATCGACAGGTCGTGGACGTTATCGCGCGCGCCCGAGAGCAGCTCGGTGCTCTCTTTGATGCCGGTCGCAAAATGCGCGTGGCTGGCAAAGATGTATTGCCTCATTGCGGTTTCCCCCAAATGGAATTAGTAGTCGAACTGGTGGTAGTAGCGGCGGTACTTGAGGTTGTGCTTGGTGACCAGCTCGTAGTTGCGCGAGAGGCGGTCGGTGGTCAGCACGGACAGGATCCAGGGGGACACGATGACGCGGAAGTCGTCGTCCAGGCCCGGGATCGCGTACTCGGCGGTGTCGATGATGACGTAGTCCTCGTCGCCGGTCACGCCGCTGGTGAGGAAGGCGCGGACGCGCTCGTCGAGGGCGCGGCACTCGTCCTCTCCCATGAACAGGAACACCGGGACGCCGGGCTCGAGCAGCTCGAGCGTGCCGTGGAAGAAGTCGTGCGAGGTGATGTGGCGGATGCGCTTCCACTGCATCTCCTCGAGCAGGCACATGGAGTACAGGATGGTCTCGCCCCACAGCGCGCCCGAGCCGATGAACATGGTGTAGTCGGCCAGCGCGTACTTCCTGGCGAGCTCCTCGGCGCGCGGCTCGAAGCGCTTGCGGATGTCGAGCATGTCCTTCCAGACCTGTCTCTTATACACATCTGACGCTGCCGACGATCTT
>USOF01000298.1 GCA_900556285.1 uncultured Collinsella sp.
GTCCCACACAGTCGGTGTCGAATTGTCGATGATGGCGGCCGTGGTGGTGCCAAGGGGCGAGAGCTTAAAGTACAACGTGGACGTGACCAGGCAAAAGGCCATCTGTAGAGCCAAGCTCGCGACGGCCTCAAGGGTGATCTCGCGGTCGAGCGTGGCGATGCCGTATGCCATGGCAAGGACCGAGCCCATGAGCGGGCAGATGAGCATGGCGCCTACAATGGCGATATCCGAGTCGATATCGAGGCCGATGCTCGCGATCAACATGGCAATGATCAAGATGCATAAGTGTGAGCCAGTCAGGCGCGCCCCGTTTACAAAGCGCTTGCGAATCACGTGATAGGGCGCGCGTCCCTCGCGAATGTTGAATGCGCGCCTCAGGAAGCGGCCGGCGTTCTCCATGACCTCACTGTGGGCGGGACGGATGCCATGGCGCCGATGATGGCGCTCGCGCAGTCGCTTGAGCTGTTGTTTATCGAGTTCCATGTCCACCTCGTATTGCCGCAGGAACGCGGGTGCGCTCGCAGCATGTACTCTACACCGTGGCGGGCGGGGCGGTCATCTTGACATGGAACTTAGGCGAGCAGGCAAAGGAAGACACGCCACATACAAGTACTGCCGAGGGTTTCGGCAGATACAAAAAGCGCGGGACCGGATGGTCTCCGACCCCGCGCTCTGCACGGGTGCGTTGGTGTTTGGTTTATCCCAGCAGGCTCAAGCCAACGGAGACAAACGCCAGGATAACACCGACGATGGACTCGCCACCGAGCAGGCCGCTTGCGACGACCAGGCCCTGCTCCTGGAAGGCGGCATCCTTGGCGGCCTTTTTCTCGTCCGAAAGACCGGCCTCGGCGTCGCGGTGCGCGGCCCACTTGTCGTAGGCGAGCTTAACGCAGGAGCCCAGGAAAGCCGTGAGCGACATATAGAACGGCAGGTACACGCCCAGGCCGATCATCATGGCCGGAATGCCGAGCCAGTACATGACGATGCCGGCGATAAAACCGCCTGCGAACCACGGCACGCTCGGGATGCCCGAGACCATGGTGGCGACCACACTTGCCTGCGCGGCAACGAAGCTCTTGTCGGGACCAAAGGCGTCCGGACCATAGGCGGTGACGAGCGCGGCCATGACGGCGGCAGCAACCAGGGCGCCCACGATGCCGCCAATGGCCTGACCGACCCACTGTGCGCGCGGGTTGGTGCCCAGCACGGCGCCGGCCTTAAAGTCGTTCATGACGTCGCCCGCAAGGCCGCACGCCACGGCCACGATGCCGGCGATAAAGAACAGCTTGACCTGAGCGAGCTGCGCGAAGGCTGCCACGATGAGCATGACGATGAGGCCAAAGATCTCCATGGGGTCGATACCCGTCTGCCCGCAGCTCTGCGCACTCATGATGGTGGTGACAAAGGTGAACAGCGTGACGATGACGGCCGGGACGGGACCAAGGTCGAGCGCGATGGCAACGACCACAGCGATGGCTGCGGTGCCCAGACCGATGATGCCGGCGTCGAGCTTAAGGGAGCCCGAGATGAGCGACTGCTCGTCGGTGTCGGTGGAGCTGTCGGCGGCGAGGCCACGGACGATGCCGGCGACCTGCGGCAGGATGTCCTTAAGGACGACGGCGACGCCAAAGCCCATCATAAGGCCCATACCCAGGGACTTAACAATGCCCTGTGCGGTCATAACGTCAAACAGACCGGCAGCGGTGCCGCCGACAATGATGCCAAAGTTGCCCAGCAGCGCGCCGGCAAACCAGAACGCGACGGGGGCGAAGCCCACCAAAAAGCCGATGGACAGCAACATGGGCGAGTTGTAGATGGCAAAGGTCACGCCGGGGATATTGAGCGTGCACAGCATGCTGGGCACCATGCCCAGGGCGTCGCGAAGCACGCTGTAGATGCCTGCGATGGCCATGGAGCCAAAGAGCTGCTTGCCGGTCTTGCCGCCGGCCTCGGTGGCGCGCAGGGTCTGAGCTGCGGCGTTGCCGGTGGGGAACTCCAGCGCGGCGTCCACGATAAAGTGACGGTGGATGAGCGCTGTCGCCAGCAGGCCCAGGATGGTGCCGGCGAGCGCCACGATAAACATGTCGAGCCAGCTAATCTGGTCGGCATAGCCCAGCATCCAGGCGCCCGGGATGGTAAACGCCAGGCCGCCGGCGACCATGGCGCCCGCGGACATGATGGTGTGGGTGACGTTGGCCTCATTGAGACTGGCGTTGCCCATGAGCTTCAGGAAGAACAGCGAAATGACGGCAGCGAAAATGATCGGCCAGGGGAGGGCGCCCATCTTGAGGGCGGTATAGGCCGAGCTTGCCGTGATGATCACGCAGCCAAGGACGCCGATGACGACGCCACGCAGCGTGAGTTGCCCGCGCATCGAAGCGCGGTTCGAGGGATTGCTCATATAAAACTCCTTTGCGTATATCCGCTTCCCCCAGG
>USOF01000299.1 GCA_900556285.1 uncultured Collinsella sp.
GGCCTGAGCCGGACTGGTGGCCGGAGCGGTGCGCTGCGGCTCAGCGGAAGCAGCAGCCTTGCTCTGAGACTGCTGAGCGGCAAAGAGCTCGTCCTGACGGTTGACGTTGGAGTCGGAGAAGCCCGTAGCGATGACGGTGATACGCACCTGATCGCCCAGGGACTCGTCGACAACGGTACCAAAGATGATGTTGGCCTCGGGGTCGACGGCGTTGGCGACAACGTCGGCGGCGTCGCTGATCTCCTGGATGCCCAGGTCCTTGGAACCGGCGATGGAGAGCAGCACGCGTGTGGCACCATCGATGGAGCTCTCGAGCAGCGGGCTGGAGATGGCCTGCTGGGCAGCGTCGACGGCACGGGTATCCCCAGAAGAGGTACCGATACCCATCATGGCGGTACCGGCCTGCTTCATGATGGTCTTAACATCGGCGAAGTCCAGGTTGATGATACCGGGGACGGTGATGAGGTCGGTGATGCCCTGGGTGCCCTGGGAAAGGACGCCATCGGCAATCGCGAAGGCCTCGAGCATGGTGGTCTTCTTCTCGGCGATGTCGAGCAGCTTATCGTTAGGGATGACGATCATGGTATCGACGCAATCGGAGAGGGTCTTAATGCCCTCCTCGGCGCTCTTCTTGCGCTTGCGGCCCTCGAAGGTGAAGGGCTTGGTCACGACGGCGACGGTCAACGCGCCGACCTCGTTCATAGCGATGTCCGCAACGATGGGAGCGGCGCCGGTACCGGTGCCACCGCCCTCACCAGCGGTGATGAAGACCATGTCGGCGCCAGCCAGAGCCTCGGCGATGTCGTCGCGGCTCTCGTCAGCTGCCTTGCGGCCGACCTCGGGGTTGGCGCCGGCGCCCAGGCCGCGCGTGAGGTCGGTGCCGATGTGCACCTTGATGTCGGCATCGGAGATCGCCAACGCCTGCGCGTCGGTATTGATGGCCACGAACTCGACGCCGCGGATACCCTCTTCAATCATTCGATTGACCGCGTTGGTACCGCCGCCGCCGACGCCGACCACCTTAATGACGGCAAGGTAGTTGTTGATCTCTGTCTCGTGCATGTCGGTCCTCCGAACAAAGGTTATAGCCATAGCATGGGTCGACCCCTGCGCACATTAACCTTCAGGTTGAAAGTAAATGCAAAGGTAAACCGTATTATGTTTGCACATTATGAACGTATCAGTCAAATAATTGACCGTGAAAACCAAACAAACCAGATAAACGGCGTGGTATGGCCCCTCAACAAAGCATCAACCAGCGCTACGAGGTCGGAGCATTCCTAAATGTGTAGTTGCCCGGAGAGCGCACATTGATATACGTTACGCCCTCTACCTGCGAAAGCAACTTGGTGACTACGCGTTCCTTCTTGGCGATATCGTCCGAATCGCCCAGCGACACCTCAATGCCGTTATTGAGGTTTGCCGAGATGGCTTCGACCGAAGGCGTGGAAATATCCTTGACTTGTCCCAAGAACTCGCTCGAAAAACCACGCACATAATCCAGGCCGGCCTTAACGGCCTTGGAGCTCACCGCCTGGCCGGAAACTGGAGCGACATCCGCCGAGACATCAGTCAGCAACACCGCGCCATAGTGCTTAGCGAGCGCCAGTGCGGCATCGATGCCGGTCAGGGTATTTGAGCCCTGCCCTGTCGTGATGACGTTGCCCTGGTCGTCCACTTCGACCGACGTCGACAGCGGGGCGATCCAGGTGTCATCATCCCCGATGGCCCAGGCTAGGTCATCGGAGCTGATATAGGCAATTGCGATGACCTTGCGCTCCATAGGCGTAATGATGAGCGTATGCGGGAACTGACGCTGAACATCCACGCCCGAGACCCACGGGTTCTGCTTGAGGTCCTCGGTAATCTGGTCGGGATCGACGTTAAAAAGCGACGTTCCCTCGGGCAAATCGATCAGCTGGATAGCATCGTGCTTCGTCACATGCTCGCTGCCTTGAATCTGAATATCAGTGGCGGTAAACAATCCAGAGTTAATCACCACGATGGCAACGACGACGAGCACGGCCAAGACGGCCAGAACGCCGCCCACGATTTTGCCTTTGCCTGTAACGACAGAAGCGGCGTCTGATGTTTTATTTGCCATCGCCCCAAGTGAAGACAACGGGTTGACGCCTTTTTTACCCGAAGGCTTCTTGGCGGTAGCCGGCACCGATGTCAGCGAGCGCGGTTTCGATGCGCCCAGCGTGCGACCCGGACGCGCCGCCTTAGTTCCCGTCGAGGGCTTAGGAGTTGCCATGGGACGGGCAGGCCTGGCGCCCATAACAGGCTTTGACGTCACCGAGGGACGCGAGGACTTTTTTGCGGCCGGACGATTACCGAGCTGAGAGCCGACGACCGGACGCCCGGCCTGTCGTGCATGCCCGACAGACTTAGAGCTGTCTCTTATACACATCTGACGCT
>USOF01000300.1 GCA_900556285.1 uncultured Collinsella sp.
GTCACGCCGTGCGTGGCGCGCGCCATGTGCGAGATCCCTCGCATCCACGGTGGCCTGGACGCGCTCGATCGCGTGGATGAGCTGCTGGCAGATGCCGGTGCGGACGAGTGCGCGACCACGGAGCTGCGTGCGCTCTACAAGGGCTTGCTGTCGCAAGCGGAGGACGGGGACGTCCTAGCAGGGCGCATCGCCTTCGACTTCTCGCTCATGAACTCCTTCGATTACTACACGGGCCTGGTGTTCAAGGCCTATGCCGGCGGCCTGCCGGACCCGGTTGGCTCCGGAGGTCGCTACGACTCCGTGCTCGACGGGGCATTTGGAATCGCCACCCGCGTGCCCGCTGCAGGCTTCGCCTTCTCGCTGGAGCGCCTTGAGGGCGCAACCGGTTCCGCCCGCGCGGCAGACGGTGACTACGCGGTGGCGCGCGAAGCCGCCTCGCCCCTGCGAATCGCGGTTCCCAAGGGGTCGCTCAAGGACGGCACCATAGAAGCGCTTGAGGCCGTGGGTCTGGACGTTTCCAATTTCCGCGACCCGGGCCGGCATCTCATCGTCTCCTCGCACGACATGCGTCCCGGCGGCACCATCGGCGACGTGGAGCTGGTCATCGTCCGCCCAACCGATGCCCCCGCCTTCGTGGCGTGCGGCGGTGCGGACTGCGGCATCTGTGGACGAGATTCCCTTATCGAGGCCGATCTCAACCTGCTGCAGCTGGTCGACCTCAACTACGGCGCCTGCCGTTTCATCGAGGCGGAGCCCGCGGATCGCGCCGGCTTGGCCGAGCGGGCCTATGCACGTCGTGGATCTTTGCGCGTGGCGACCAAGTACCCGCGCATCGCCGCCGCGTGGTATGAGAGCCGCGGTGTCAACGCGGAGATCGTGTCGCTGCACGGCAACATCGAGCTTGGGCCAATCGTTGGTATGACGGACCGCATCGTCGACATCACAGCGACGGGCACCACGCTGCGGGAGAACAATCTGGTGATTACGGGTGAGCTTATGGAGTGCACGGCGCGCTTCTTTGTGAACCCCGGGCGCGCGCGCCTGGATGCCCGCGTGCTCGAGTTGGCAGATCGCCTGGCTGCGAGGCGTCGCTCGCAGGCGTAGTCGCGCCGTTCGCGCCGCGTCGCCAAGTACCGCAGGTGCTTGCGCCAAAACAAGGCAATGACTCGTCCGCGTGCGGCATCGGTCGCCGCGGACGTTAACAAAGGGGAATAGATATGAAGACCGTACAGTTGGGCGCCGGCGAGCGCCTCACCGTCCTCAACCTCAACCGCGAGGGCGCCGTGCCGCTCAAGATCACGCGCGCCGCACAGGACATCATCGAGGGCGTGCGTGCGTCGGGCGACGAGGCCCTTCGCCGCTACTGCAAGGATTTCGACGGAGTTGAGGTGGATGAGTTCCGCCTGCCGCAGGAGCGCATCGACGCCGCGCTGGACAATATCGACCCAGCGTTTCTGGCCGCGCTTGAAAAGGCCGCAGAGCAGATTCGCGATTTCCACCAGCGCGAGGTCCAGCAGTCCTGGTTCACCACGCGCGCGGACGGCACCATGCTGGGCGTCAAGGTCACGCCGGTGCGCGCCGCGGGTATCTACGTGCCGGGTGGTCGCGCGCAGTACCCCTCGACCGTCCTCATGAACGCCATCCCGGCAAAGGTCGCGGGCGTCGAGCGCGTGGTCATGGTGACCCCGCCCCAGCGCGACGGCGGCATCTCGCCCTACACGCTGGCAGCTGCCAAGGTGGCGGGCGTGGACGAGGTCTATACCGTGGGCGGCGCGCAGGCCATCGCCGCGCTGGCATATGGCACGCAGTCCATTCCGCGCGTCGAGAAGATCACCGGCCCCGGCAACGCGTACGTGGCGGCTGCCAAGCGCCTGGTTTCGGGCGAAGTGGGCATCGACATGATCGCCGGCCCCTCCGAGGTGTGCGTGTTGGCGGACGCCTCTGCCAACCCCGCCGTGGTTGCGGCGGACCTTATGGCGCAGGCGGAGCACGATCCGCTGGCGGCTTGCTACTTGGTGACCTGCGATGCGCAGTTTGCCACCGAGGTAGAGCGTGCCGTAGAGGTGCTGGTCGCCCAGAGTCCACGTGAGGACATCACCCGTACGTCTTTGGATAACGAGGGCGTCATCGTGGTCGCCGCAGATATGGACGCCGCCGTCGACGCCGTCAACACCATCGCCCCGGAGCATCTTGAGCTGCACTGCGAAAACGCCATGGGCCTGCTGGGGTCCATCCGCAACGCAGGTGCCATCTTTGTGGGTGCATGGAGCTCCGAGCCGCTGGGCGACTACGTTGCCGGCCCCAACCACACGCTGCCCACCGGCGGCACCGCCATGTTCTCCAGCCCGCTTTCCGTGGACGATTTCGTGAAGCGCTCCAGCGTGATCTGCTATACCCCGCAGGGCCTTATGAAC